>DATLFS010000023.1:0-3872 GCA_035540935.1 Actinomycetota bacterium | reverse complement strand
CCGTCTGCTCCGGTGTCGAGCAGCATCTTGGGTATCCCCTCTTCGTGAAGCCCTCCCGCCTCGGCTCGAGCGTCGGCATCGGCAAGGCGACCGACCGCGAGTCGCTCCTCGCCGCGCTCGACGTGGCGCGCCGCTACGACCGGCGCATCCTCGTCGAGCGGGCGATGGAGGGCTGCATCGAGGTGAACTGCTCGGTCGTCGGCGGTCCAGGCCGTGAGGCGCGGGCGTCGGTCTGCGAGCAGCCGGTGGCGTGGGAGGAGTTCCTCACCTTCTCGGACAAGTACCTGCGGGGCGCGAAAGACGGCGCCGCGGCCAAGGGCGGCGGCATGGCCGGCCAGGAGCGGCGGATCCCGGCGCCGATCTCGGACGAGTTGACGCGGAAGGTCCAGGAGAACGCCCTCGGCGCCTTCACCGCGATCGGCGCCGCCGGCGTGGCCCGGGTCGACTCGTTCGTGAACGAGCAGACGGGCGAGACGTGGGTGATGGAGATCAACACCGTCCCCGGCTCGTTCGCCTTCTACCTCTGGGAGGCCTCGGGCGTGCCGTTCTCCGACCTCCTCGAGGAGCTCATCGACATCGCGTACGCCCGCCACAACAGGCGCTCGGAGCTGCTGTTCTCGTTCGACTCGGGGATGCTCGACGGCGCCGCGCGGGGGGCGAAGACCGGTGGCTGAGCGGGCCCGGGCCGAGCTGACCAGCGAGGACAAGGCGCGCTTCCAGACCGAGGCGCTGCCGCTCCTCGACTCGCTCTACGCCGGCGCCCTCCGGATGACGCGCAACCCGGCCGACGCCGAGGATCTCGTGCAGGAGACGATGCTGCGCGCCTACCGGTCGTTCGACCGCTTCGAGCCGGGAACCAATCTGAAGGCGTGGCTGTTCCGCATCATGACCAACGCCTACATCAACACCTACAGGAAGAAGCAGCGAGAGCCCCAGAAGGTCTCGCAGGACGAGGTCGAGGAGTTCGACCTGTACCAGGAGCTCAAGAACCACGACCCGCAGTTCTCGTCCACGCCCGAGTCGATCGTCCTCGACCAGCTCGTCGACACCGACATCATCGAGGCCATCGAGGACCTGCCCGACCAGTTCCGCCTGGCGGTCATACTGAGCGACGTGGAGGGGTTCTCCTACGCCGAGATGGCCGAGATCATGGATGTGCCGATGGGGACGGTCATGTCTCGGCTCCACCGGGGAAGAAAGGCGCTCCAGAAGCGGTTGTGGGAACTAGCACGCGACCGCGGGATCGTCCGGGGCGCACCGAAGAGCTGACAGAGAGGCGAGCCGGGGGGCTTCGACGATGGATCTCGAACGGTGAAAGAGGAGTGTAGGCAGACGCTGGAGCAGGCCTACATGCTCCTCGACGGCGAACAGGTCGCGGATCTCGACCGGCGCTCGATCCAGGAGCACCTCGAGGCTTGCGCCCCTTGTTACGAGCGCTACGGCCTCGAACGCGAGGTGAAGGGCATCATCGCTCGCCTGCAGGGTTGCACCACGTGTCCGGACAAACTGCGCGAAAGGATCGCGTACCTTCTCGAATTCGATCGATAGCAATCGAACTCGCGTGGGTTCACGATTGAGTGCTAATGTTTTACGGACACGGCTGAACGCACCGCGTTCGGCGCCCCGATCTCTTCAAGGTGGTCGATGGCTCGCACGAACCTGCACGACCTTGCCAATCGTTTGCTGAACGGACTCGCCAGCGAGGCGAAAGACGGGACTTTCGAGGGGCGTCTGCGCGAGGTGGCGTCTGAGGCCGGACTCAACTCCGTGCGCAGCGCGGAAGCAGTGAAGCTTCTCGAAGAGACCGGCCGCATCGAAGTCCTTCAGCGCGGGCGGCGCGGTCGTAACACGATCATCAGCATCAACTCGACCGAGGACATCTCGCTCGAAGATGCCGAAGCGATGCTCCCGAGTCGCGCCGCGAAGCGACAGGGGCGTGTCAACTACGACGACATCGGGCGCGCCGTCGTCGACCGCCTCCTCGAACTGGCGCGCGACGACGCGCTGCGCGCCGCGCAGGTCGAGGCTTTCGCGGCGTCCAACTCGCAGGCACAAGAGAGGCTCCGTGAGCTGGAGACGCAGCTCGAAGAAGCGCAGGAGCGAGAGGTAGACCTCCGCATCAAGCTCAAGGCCGCGGAGGAGGCGCTTAATCGCGCCGAGGAGAACCTGCAGCGCACGCTCGGAGGCGGTGGCGGCTCGTCGGATAGCTCGACGCCGCTCGCCGACGACGATGCGCGCGCGGTGCTGCAGATCCTCCGTTCCGGCCACGCATGAGCCCGACGGTCGCCTACGAGACCTCCGGTCCGGTCGCGACCCTCACGATCGATAGGGAAGAGCGCCGCAACGCGATCAACCCCGAGGTGGTCGAGGCGCTCGACGAGGGCCTCGCGCGCGCGGAGGCCGACGCGGCCGTTCGGGTTGTCGTTCTGACGGGGCGCGGCGACAAGGCGTTCTGCGCCGGCGGCGACCTGGGCGGCATGGATGCGCAGGGCGCGGTGCGCGATCACGCGTCACGGGCGCGCGTCGGGCGGCTGTTCTCCCGGATGCGCACGAGCCGTCTTCCGATCGTCGCGCGCGTCAACGGGCACGCGCTCGCCGGCGGCTTCGGCTTGATGCTCGCCTGCGACCAGGTGGTGTGCGCGGACGACGTGGAGCTGGGGATGCCCGAGATCGACATCGGGCTGTGGCCGTTCATGGTAACGGCGGTCGTGCAGCGGGACATCCCGCGCAAGGTGGCGCTCGACCTGATGCTTTCCGGCAGGCGCATAGCGGCGGCCGAGGGCGAGCGCTGGGGGTTCGTCAACCGGGTCGCGCCCAGGGCAGACCTCGACGCTGCCGTCGACGAGTTGACGGGCGTGCTCGCGTCGAAGAGCCCGGTGGTCGTCGAGCTCGGGAAGCGGTCGTTCTACCGCTCGGAGGATCTCGCGTTCGACGACGCGGTCGAATATCTCTCCGGCATGCTGACGCTATGTCTGCAGACGGAGGACACCGCGGAGGGCATCGGCGCCTTCTTCCAGAAGCGCCCTCCCGAGTGGAAGGGTCGTTGATCTCGTAGCATCGCTCCGACGACCCCGGGAAGACTTCGGCGACCTGCCGGCGAAGGGGCACGAGGAGGCTCGATGAGCGAGACGTCCCCTCCCGAAGGCCGCGCCGTCACCTACACCTACGACGGCCCCACTCTCGAAGAGGCGACGAAAGAGCTGCGGGCGCGCAAGGAGCGCGTCGCGGAGATGGGCGGCCCCGACAAGGTCGAGAGGCAGCATTCGCTCGGCAAGCTCACCGTCCGCGAGCGGATCGAGATGCTGTTCGATCGCGGGTCATTCCTCGAGCAGGGTGCGCTCGCGCATCACCAGAGTCAGTCACCCGCGATGCAGGGCAAGTCGACGCCCGCCGACGGCGTGGTCTGCGGCATCGGCAAGGTCGACGGCCGCAAGGTCGCCGTCATCGCCTACGACTTCACCGTCATGGCGGGGTCGATGGGCATGGTCACGGAGCTGAAGGCAACGCGTCTGCGCGAACTGGCGCTCCGGGAGAGGATCCCGCTCGTCTGGCTGATCGACTCCGCCGGCGCGCGCATCCAGGAAGCCACCGGCTCGATGTTCGCCCGTACCGGCGACCTCTTCCGGGAGCAGGTCGTGATGTCGGGTGTGATCCCGCAGGTGGCGGCCATGATGGGTCCTGGCGCCGCCGGCACCGCCTACATCCCGGGCCTCGCCGACTTCGTCCCGATGGTCAAGGGGACCTCGAACATGGCGCTGGCGGGGCCGCACCTCGTGAAAGCGGCGGTGGGCGAGGACGTGACCGCCGAGGAGATGGGCGGGTCCAAGGTGCACACGAAGATCTCGGGCGTTGCCGATCTCGAGGTCGAGGAC
>DATLFS010000022.1:0-12421 GCA_035540935.1 Actinomycetota bacterium | reverse complement strand
TGACCCCGACGCGCAGGCGCGGCGGCTCCTCCGAGAACGTCGAGCCGAACGGCCGCGGCGGCGGCGGAGCCCAATACGGATCGCCCGCCTCGTAGCCGGAGAGCACGTCGAGTAACACGGCGGAGTCGGCGACGAAGCGGGTCAGGACTCCTTGCGTGGAGAAGCCCTGCCAGCTCTCCCCCAGCCGCGGCCCCGACGAGACGCGCCCTCGCGCCGGCTTGAGACCGAAGAGCCCGCAGCACGAGGCCGGGATGCGGATCGACCCGCCGCCATCACTCCCATGCGCGACCGGCGCCATGCCGGAGACGACGGCCGCGGCCGCTCCCCCGCTCGAGCCTCCGGACGTCAGCGAGGCCTCCCACGGGTTGCGACATAGCCCGTGCAGGAGCGAGTCGGAGGCCGGTATCTGGCCGAACTCCGACGTGTTGGTCTTGCCGATGACGATGCATCCCGCCGCCTTCAGCCGGCGCACGGTGGCTGCGTCCTCTTCCGGCACGTGATCGGCGTAGGCCCGCGACCCGTACGTGGTCCTGATGCCCGCGGTGTCGAACAGGTCCTTGATCGGGATCGGCACACCGAGGAGCGGAGGCAGGTCGCCGCCCCTAGCCGCGAGATCCGCGGCGCGCCGCGCTTCGGCGCGACCCTCTTCGGCGCGGACGAGTACGAACGCGTTGATGCCGCCGTCGAGGCGGTCGATGCGGTCGAGATAGGCATCGACGAGCTCCACCGGCGAGAGTTCCTTGGTCCGTATGAGGCGCGCCTGCTCCACGGCGGCGGCGAAGAGGATGTCGTCCATCACCGTCAATCCGCGACGCGGAGCGTGAAATGGAACGTCGAGCCTTTCCCCGGCTCCGACTCGACCCAGATGCGGCCGCCGTGCGCTTCGACGATGCCCTTCGTGATGAACAGGCCGAGGCCCGTTCCCTTCTTCACCCACGACGGCTTCGGAAGCATCACGAACTTAGAGAAGATCCGTTCTCTATCGGCGGCGGATATCCCGATGCCCTCGTCCTGCACGCTCACGCGCACGTATCGCTCCCCGGCGGCACCCTCCTCGGCGGCACGCAGCACGATCGTGGTGTCGTCGGGGCTGTAGCGCGTGGCGTTCGTGAGGAGATTGAGGAACACCTGCCGGATGCGGTCCTTGTCGCCGAGGACCTTCGGGAGGTCGGCGGGGACGTCGACCTCGATCGCATGGTTCGCCTTGATCGACGGATGCACCGTGAGGATGCTGTCGACGAGGTCCGGGAGCGTCATCGGCTCTAGCTCGTAACGGAGCGTCCCCGCGTCCATGCGCGAGACATCCAGCAGGTCCTGCACCAAGCGAGATAGCCGGTCGGTCTCCTTCGACACGATGTCGAGGAACCTCGTCCGGCGATCCTCGGGCAGCGTCTCCCATTCGTCCCGCAGCACGTTCCCGAAGCCGACGATGGTCGTCATGGGACCGTTCAGCTCGTGGGCCAGCATCGAAACGAATTCGGTCTTGGTCCGGTCCGCTTCACGGAGGCGCTGCAGTAGCGCTCGCTCCCGTTCGCGCGCACGGCTCGACTCGATGACGCTCCCGATGCGTGTACCGAGGAGAGACGTGAACCGCAGGTCGTTGTCGTCGAACCGGCCGCGGCGCGCGTCCGCCGCCAGCAGTACGCCCAGCGGCCGCGCGGTCGAGGAAAGCGGGACGGCAAGGAGTGTCGAAGCGTCCATGACGGCCTGCAGCTCACTGCCGACCCAGGCATCACGCCGCGCGTGGTTCGACATGAGCGCCGTGTCCGTTCGGAACGCGGTGGCGGCCAGCGATGGGACTGCGAGTGAAACCTTGAGGTCGTCCAGCTCCTCGCCCGTGAACCCGACGGCGGGAGGGTGCGCGACGAGCGCGTCCTCTTCCTCGTCGCAGAGCAACACCACCATGCGCCTGCTGCCGAGCAGATCGGCGACGATGCGCACCGATTCGCCGATCGCGTAATCCACCGTGTCCGCGGCGGCCAGGAGCCTGGAGATCCGTTGGAGCCCTTTTATCTCCTGGGTCTGACGGGCAAGCGTCGACCGAAGCCGCGCGTTCTCGACCGCGACCGCGGTCCGCTCCGCCAGCACCGTCAGGACCCGCAGGTCGTTGTCGGCAAAGGCGCCGCGCTTGGAGTTCACCGCGGCGAGAACACCGATCGGCCCTGCCGCCGACTCGAGCGGGACGGCAGCGACCTGCCTGGCCGCCATCGCCTCGGCGATCATGGGGCTCGAGTCGGGATCGGCGAACACGTCGTTGACGATCTCGCCGCGCGACGACTGGAAGACGCGCCGCACGATGCTCGGCTCGCCCGCCGGGATCGGATCGCGCTCGCCGTACGATCCGTAGACCTGGAAGCGCCCGTTCTCGGGCTCGTAGAGCAGGACGAGCGGCAGGTCGCACGCCACGACCTCGCCGGCCAGCCGGGCCGCCTCCTGGACGATCTCCGATTCGGAGGCGCGGGTCGTCCCCAGCGAGGAGATCCGGTAGAGGGCGCCGAGCTCACCGGCGCGCCTTTCGTCAGGCGATGACATGCCTCACAACTTCTCGATGACGCGGGGCAACTCCTCCAACGTCCGCACGGTGAGCTCGTGCCGGCCGGGATAAGCGCCGAAGCGATCCAGCAGGACGGCCCGCATCCCGACCTCGGTGGCCGGCTCGACGTCGAGAGCAGGAGAGTCGCCCACGTGCAGCGCGTGCGAGGGATCCACGCCGGCGCGCTCGACCGCGACCTCATAGATCTTGGGGTCCGGCTTCTCGACCCCTTCGAGCCCCGAGATGACCGTCGTGTCGAAGTGCTCATGGATCTCCATCTCGACCAGCATCCGCTGGAGCCATTCCTCGAAGTTAGAGATCAAGCCGATGCGCATCCCCCGCTCGGAGAGAGCATTGAGCGTGGGGACGACGTCGTCGAAGAGCTTGTACGACGCGCTGCTCGAGAAGACCTCGTACAGCTCCGCTACCAGCGGCTCGTCGTTGATGCCGAGCTCCTGGAGGAAGCGCCGGTAGAGGTACGTCCAGAACATGCGGGAGTCCTCCGGCGAGAGAGACGGACTCTCTACCCCGGTCGCCTCCGCGAGGTCCACGAGGTGGGGCGCGAGACGCGTCCGCACGGCGAGGACGTCCTCCGCGTCCACCTCGAAACCGCGGCGCCCGCAGGTGGTCGCGAAGAGCTCCTGGAACGAGGGGAAAGGACGGAGCAGCGTGTCGCCTGCGTCGAAGAACACGACCTCGATCACGGGGCCGCCCCGCGCAGCCGCCCGAGCTCCTCCCAAACCCTCTCCGCCTCGCGCTCGAGGTCGTCGAGCGACCCGTCGTTCGTCACGACGATGTGGGCCCTCTCGAGGAGCTCTTCGAGGTCCGCCTGCGCGGTCATACGTGCGTTCACGTCGTCGAGCGTCATGGCCCGGTCCCGGAGCAACCGCGTCCGCCGTACCTCGCGCGAGGCGTTCACCACCACCAACGCATCGACCGTCGACGCCAGCCCCATCTCGACGATCAACGCGGCGTCGATAACCACGATCTCGTCGGTGCCGGCGAACATCTCGAGCGTCTCGGCGATGCGGGCGAAGATCACCGGATGCACGATCGCGTTCAGCGCCGCGAGGGCGTCCGGATCGCTGAAGACGACCTGAGCCAGGCGTTGGCGATCGATCTCCATGTCGGGCGCGAGGATCTCGTCGCCGAACTGGTCGACGACGGAGTGCCATGCGGGCGCTCCCGGAACCAGAGCGGCGCGGCCGAGCGCATCGGCATCGATCACCTGCGCACCACGGCGCGCCAGAAGCCCGGCAAAGGTGGACTTGCCGCTACCTATCCCCCCGGTCACGCCGACGATCAGCATCGTTCGGGGACCTCGCGGTCTAGGCCTGGCCGCGCTCGCGCTTCAGCTCGCTGACGATCGACTCGAGGGAATCGCCCTCGCCCGCCGGCTCGTCCGCGGGCTCCGCCCCCTCCGGCTCGTCCGCGGAGGCCTCGGCGGTCACGTCCTCGGCAGAGTCATCCTGGGGCGCCGCGTCCTCGGAGGGCGAATCCTCGGGGGTGGCGTCCTCCGGCTGGGGCGCCGGCTCGACCGCGAGCTCGTCGCTCGGCGACTCGGGCGCGGCCTCGGGCGCCGCTTCGCGCGGCGCTCCCTCGAGCTCCATCTCCTCCGGCGGGGTGCCGGCGGCGTCCCGCATCGCCTGCTTGCGCGAGAGGCTGATCCGCCGGCGGTCGAGGTCGATGTCGATGATCTTGACCGGGAGGCGGTCGTGGACGCTCAGCTCGTCTTCCGACTTCTCCACGTGATGCTCGGCGAGCTCGGAGATGTGGACGAGTCCCTCGATCGCCTCGTCGAGCTCGACGAAGGCGCCGAACGGTACGAGCTTGGTCACGCGTCCTTCGATGACGTCGCCCACGTTGTGCTCGCGGGCGAACTGCCTCCACGGGTCTTCCTGCGTCGCCTTGAGCGAGAGCGACACACGCTCGCGCTCGAGATCGACGTCGAGCACCTCGACCTCGACCTCCTGCCCGACGTCCACGACCTCACTCGGGTGGTCGACGTGCTTCCACGACAGCTCGGAGACGTGGACGAGGCCGTCTACCCCGCCGAGGTCGACGAAGGCGCCGAAGTTGACGATCGAGGAGACGGTGCCCTTCCGGACCTCTCCCTTTGACAGTGAAGTGAGGAACTCGTGTCGCTGCTCCGCCTGCGACTCCTCGAGGAACTTGCGGCGGGAGAGCACGACGTTGTTGCGGTTCTTGTCGAGCTCGATGATGCGGCATTCCAGCTCTTTGCCGACGTACGGCTGGAGGTCGCGGACCCGGCGCATCTCGACCAGCGACGCGGGGAGGAAGCCGCGCAGGCCGATGTCGAGGATGAGGCCGCCCTTGACGACCTCGATCACCGGGCCGGTAACGGTGCCGTCGGCGTTCTTGATCGCCTCGATCTTGCCCCACGCACGCTCGTACTGCGCCCGCTTCTTCGAGAGGATGAGACGGCCGTCGGCGTCCTCTTTCTGGAGGACGAGAGCTTCGATGTCGTCGCCGATCGACACGACCTCGGAGGGATCGACGTCGTTGCGGATGGAAAGCTCACGGACCGGGATGACGCCTTCGGACTTGTAGCCGATGTCGAGGAGAACCTCGTCCTTCTCGATCTTGACCACGTGACCCTCGACGATGTCGCCCTCGTCGAACGGCTTGATCGTCTCTTCGATGGCGGCCATGAGCTCTTCCATCGACTCGCCGACGTCGTTCTCGACGATCGTGCCGCCCGCGTAGGACTCACCCGACGTGGACGCTGCGGTGCGGGTGATGGTGCCGCCGTGGCCGTCCGGCAGTGTTTCCTCGTTCGTCTGGGGCGCTTGGGCAGCGCCGCCCGGCTCGTCGCTCAAATGGATTCCTCCTGACAAAAAATTCGCCCCCGGCGGGAGCCGAAAAAGTATACGGGCGCCGGACGAGCGCCTCAACCGCAGAGGTCTACCATGGGCGGCATGTGTCGAAGCATCAAGGTCTTGCGAAACCCTGAAGAGCCCGTCTCGGAAGAAGAGATCCGAGCGGCCGCGTTGCAGTTCGTCCGGAAGGTCAGCGGCTACCGGCAGCCGTCGCGCGCCAACCAGGAGGCGTTCGACCGGGCCGTCGACGAGGTCGCGAGCACGGTCGACCGTCTCCTCGCCGACCTCGTCTCGCGCCCGAGCCGCGTCTCCGCCGGCGCCTGAGCTACTTCGCGTCCGCCCACGTCTCGCCGAACGACCCGTCGACGGCGAGGGGGACCTTCATCTCGCAGACGGAGGTCATCTCGCGCTCGACGAGCTTCCGCGCCTCCTCGCGCTCGTCGACGGGCACCTCGAACACGAGCTCGTCGTGGACGGTGAGGATCATGCGCGTCCCAAGGCCCTCGTCGCGCAGCGCGCGGTCGACGTTGATCATCGCGAGCTTCATGATGTCGGCGGCCGATCCCTGGATCGGCGCGTTCAGAGCCTGCCGCTCGCCTATCGACCGCACGCGGGGGTTACCGCTGCCGAGCTCCGGCAGGTAGCGACGCCGGCCGAACATCGTGGTCGTGAAGCCGTCCGCGTACGCCTGCGTGACCACCTGGTCGAGGAACTCGCTGACGCCGGAGAACTGCTCGAAGTACGCGTCCATGATGTCCTCGGCCTCTGCCACCGGCACGTTCAACCGCTCCGCGAGACCCGGCGCGCCCATGCCGTACGCGAGTCCGTAGTTCACCATCTTCGCCACCGACCGTTCGCGCACGTCGAGCTCCGCGGCGTCTTTAGCGAAGATGCGCGCCGCGGTCGCGGCGTGGATGTCGTCGGCGCGCCGGAACACCTCGAGCAGGATCGGGTCTTCGCTGAGATGCGCCATCACCCGCAGCTCGATCTGCGAGTAGTCGACCGAAAGAAGAACGTGCCCTCCCTCCGGCACGAAGGCGCGCCGGATCGTCCGTCCGATGTCGGTACGGATCGGGATGTTCATCAGGTTCGGGTTCGTCGACGAGAGACGTCCCGTCGCGGCGACCGTCTGGTCGTACGTCGTGTGGAGCCGCCCGTCACGCGGATCGACGAGCGGAGGCAACGCGTCGACGTAGGTGTTCTTCAGCTTCGCCAGCTCGCGGTATTCGAGCAGCTTCGGCACGAACGGATGCTGATCGACGAGCTGCTGCAGCGCGCGCTGGTCCGTCGACAAGCCCGTCTTCGTCCGCCGCGTGGTCTTGAGGCCGAGGCGGTCGTACAGCAGAGCCCGCAGCTGCGGCGGCGATCCCAGGTTCAGGCGCTCGCCGGCCAGGTCGTAGCACTCCTCCTCCAGCGCGGCGACACGCGCGTCGAGATCGGACGCGATGTCCGCGAGGTAGTCGAGGTCGAGCCGGACCCCCGCCTCTTCCATCGCCGCGAGGACGGGGATGAGCGGATGCTCGATGCGCTCGTATAGATCGGTCATGCCGAGTCGCTCGAGCTCGGGCGTGAGCGCGGCCGCGATCTCGGCGACGGCAAGGGCGCGGAGCGATGCGTCCTCCGCCTCCGCCTCGCCGGCGCCGTCGTCTAGAGCGAGCGTCCCCTGCGCTTCCTCCGGACGCTCGACGCCGTCGACCGCCTTCAGCTCGCGGCCCGTGTACTTGCGGGCGATCTCGTCGAGCGGATATCCCGGCGCGCCGGGATCGAGCAGGTAAGACCCGATATGGGTGTCGAGCGAGAAGCCCTCGACCTCGAACCCCGCGGCGCGCAGCGTGAGCAGCAACTCCCGGCCTCCGTGCGCGACCTTGGCCACACCGGGATCGGCGAGGACCGGTCCGAGCGCGACGCGCGCCTCTTCAACCGAAGCGCCGCCGGCGCCGAGCGGCACGAAGGCGGTCTCGCCGCTCCCCCACGAGAACGCGAGCGAGCGCGGCGCGCCGCGCGGCGCGGCGGGAACGACGTCGACGGCGAAGGACGCGGCGCGGCGCAGGTCCTCGGCCAGCTCTTTCAGCTCCGGCGGCATAACGACCGAGCGCAGCCGCAGCTCGAAGGCCTCGCCCTCACCCTCCGCCGCGTCGGGCAGATCCGACATCAGGCGCTCGAGCAAGGTGCGGAACTCGAGCGAGATGAACAGCTCGCGCACCTCGTCGAAGTCCCACCCCCCCATCCTGAGCGCCCCCACGTCGAGTCCCTCGATCTCGACCTCGACCAGGGCGGAGAGCTGCTTGTTGATCGCTACCTGATCGGCGTGCTCCGCGAGGTTCTTCGACAGTTTGGGCGTCTGTTCCGCGGCGTGCGCCACGACCTCCTCCGCGCTGCCGTAGCGCTGGATGAGCTTGGCGGCCGTCTTCGTACCGACACCCGGCACGCCGGGGAGGTTGTCCGAGGGATCGCCCTCGAGCGCCTTGAGATCGACGTACTTCGAGGGCGGCACGCCGTAGCGCTCCTCTACCGCCTTGGCATCCATCTCGACGATGTCGGTGATCCCCCGCCGGTTGTAGAGGACGTGGATCCGGTTGTCGACGAGCTGGAAGAAGTCCCTGTCCCCGGTGACGATCCTGACGTCGACGTCCTCCTCCGCGGCCCGCCGCGCGATGTAACAGATCAGATCGTCCGCCTCGTGACCCGGCTGGGCGAAGATCGGGATCTGCAGCGCCTTCAGGACCTCGAGGATCAAAGGCATCTGCGGGGAGAAGAGCTCCGGCGCCTCCCCCCGGTTCGCCTTGTAGTCGGAGAACTGCTCGGTCCTCTGCAGCGGCGCACCCGCGTCGAGACAGCACGCGATCAGCTCCGGCTTCTGCTCCTGGAGCAGCTTGATGAGCATCGCCGTGAACCCGTAGACCGCGTTCGTGTGGGTCCCGTCCGATGTCTGCAGGTCCTCCGGGAGCGCGTAGAAGGCCCGGAACGCGAGCGAGAACCCGTCGAGCAGGAGGAGCTTGCGACGCGACTTCTTCCGGGCGGCCACCGGCCGATGCTATCCGTCGCCCGAGCGGCGCCCGCGGCGGACACCTCCCCCTAGAATCTCGTCATGCCCCCGCTCGACGTCCGGGACCTGAATCCCGCCACCAAGGAGTACCTCGAGGCGATCTACGAGCTCGAGGAAGAAGGTCGCCGCGTGTTGCAGGCGAGGATCTCCGAACGGCTGGGATTGGCGGCGGCCACCGTCTCCGAGGGCGTGCGCCGCCTCGTCGAGGAAGGCCTCTGCACGATCGAGGCAGGGCGCGAGATCACCCTGACGGAGCCGGGACGGGAGCTGGCCGCCACCCTCGTGCGCCGCCACCGGCTCGCCGAGCGCATGCTCACCGACATCCTCGGCATCCCGTGGCATCTCTGCCACGAGCAGGCCGAGGATTGGGAGAAGGTGATGACGACGGAGGTCGAGCGAGCGATCGTCGACCGCCTCGACGGCGACCTCGTCTGCCCGCACGGCAACCCCATCCCCGGCGAACCATCTCCGGTCGCGTGGACGGATCTGCGCGCGGTAGCCGATCTCGGGCCCGGCGAAGGAGGACGCCTGACGCGCCTCCTCGAGGACATCGAGCTGGATCACGACGTCCTCGTCTACCTCGAACGGCACAACCTCATGCCGGGCCGCGACCTGACGCTGGTGGAGGTCGCGCCGGACGGCACGCGGACGCTGGAGGTCGACGGCCGGCGGGTGGGCCTCGGGGCCCAGCTCGCCGACAACCTCTGGGTGCTGCCGGCTTAGCGCCGCTACGCCTCCGGCTGCCGCTTCCCCAGCTCGCGATCGAGCAGGAACAGAGCCTCGCCGCTCTCGCCGACCCGCTTGATCGAGTCGACCACCTCGCCGACGATCTTCTCTTCCTCGACCTGCTCGGTGACGAACCAGTTGAGGAAGGCCTGGCTCGGGTAGTCGCGCTCCTCCGAGACGAGGGTGTAGAGGTCGTGGATCGCCGCGGTCACCGCTTCCTCGTTGCGGAGCGCCGCCTCGAAGACCTCGAGCACGCCCGAGAACTCGCTGCGGGGTTCGTCGATCGCGTCGAACCGCACGTCACCGCCGCGGTCGATGACGAACGAGTAGAACTTCATCGCATGCTCGAGCTCCTCTTCCCACTGCGCCCGCAGCCACAAGCCGAACCCGGGAAGGTTCTGTCGCTCGCAATAGGCGCTCATGGCGAGGTAGGCGTACGCAGAGGCCAGCTCGACGTTCAGCTGCCGATTCAACGCCCCCTCGACGCGCTTGGGGATGGCCACGTTCGATCTCCTTTCGCTCCGTCGGCGTCATCGTAGTGGGAGCGTCGGCACGCCGTGCTTCGGCCCACGAGTTCGCTTATCCTCACCTCCGACATTAGGTCGGCCTTACCCGAGGAGAAACGATGCTGCGACCCACCCGAGTGACCTTTCTGGCGCTGGCCCTCCCCCTCCTTCTGCTCGCGACCGCGTGCGGCGCCGACGACGGAGCCGACGTCCGGGCCACCGGAACGTCCTCCGGATCCGCCTCCGGCTCCGGCACTCATGCGCACGGATCGGGAAGCGCCTCCGGCTCGGCCACGGGCCACGCGTCGGGCACGGCCGTCGCCGAGTGCGCTCCGGTAGGGGGCGCGCTCGAGCCGGAGGCGACCACAGAGGTGGCGGTACGCCTTGGTGAGTGGCATGTCACCCCCGACCGCGACTCGGTGAAGGCCGGGGTCGTGACGTTCGCGCTCGAGAACGAAGGAGAGGACGTGCACGAGTTCGCCGTCGTACGCGGGAAGTCGGCGGACGATCTTCCCCTTGCCGATGACGGCACCGTCGACCTCGAGTCGATGGGCGACGACTTCCTCGGTGAGGTCGAGGCGTTCCCGGCCGGCGAGAGCTGCTCCGGTACGTTCGAGCTGCCGAAGGGCGACTACGTCCTCCTCTGCAACCTCCTCCACGAGGAGGACGGCGAGGTCGAGAACCACTTCGAGCTCGGCATGCACACGGAGTTCACCGTCCGCTAGACGAAGCCGTCCTGTAGCCCCACACGACGAGCGAGATCGCCACGACCACCCAGAGCGCGTGGAGCGTCCATGTGGTAGCTCCGGGCTCCCGGTACGCCGGGAGGAGCTGCGCCCAGGCGCGATAGATCGGAACCGACGCCTCGTAGAAGTCGACCGCCCACGTGGTCCGGCGCGCCATGCCCTCCACGACGAACCACGCGTAGGTGACGATGCCGGCCGCGCCCAGCGCGACGACGGCGGCGAGGCGGCGACGGGAGCGCGTCCACGCGGCCACGGCGATCAGGGCCGCGGGGAGCACCACCACGACCTGGCGGCCGGGCCACCACCAGCCGTGCATCGTGAGAGCGACGAAGGTCGCGGTCAGCCAGCCGGCCGCGAACGGCGCCGCGAGCACCGGCCAACCCTGCGGGCGCGCCCGCAGCAACCAGCCCGCCGCCGGAAGCGTGAGCAGCCATGCGGGTTGCCACGCCGCCAGCCCGAACTCGCGGTCGATCAGGAGGCCGACGAGGCGGACGGAACGCCCGGCGAAGTCGGGGCGGCCGACCACCGTCAGCTCGCCTCCGACGAAGTGGTCGCCGGCCGCATAGGGGGTGACGCCGCCGTACCAGGCAAGGTGCAGCACGACGAAGGCGGCACCGGCGAGACCGAGACCGCCCGCGAGCGCGGCGGCGGCGCGGGCGCGACCGGCGAGCCGGAGCCGGAGGAGGCCGAGGAGCGCGAGCGCCGCGGCGACCGGCGCGTACTTGACCGACAGCCAGGGCAGTGCGATCACCGAGGCCGCGAGCAGCGTCATCCCGCCGCGTCCGAACCGGCCGGTGAGCGCGCCTGTGGCGCCGGTCACCGCGAGCGCGGCCGGGAGCTCCGGGTAGACCTGGTTGCCGTAGACCGCGAACGGAGCGGAGGCGGCGAATACACCGGCTACCAGGGCGGCGGGCGCTACACCGGCGCCGAAGCGCCGGACGGCGATCCACACGACGGCACCGGCCAGGACGCCGTTCAGCGCGGCGAGGAGCGCCTTGGCGGCGATCCACCCGCCGGCCGCGACGGGCGCCGCGAGGAGCAACGGCAGGAGTGGGTCGTGCGGGCTCACGAGCGTGCCGCGCTCGTCGAGGGGGCGGGACTGCGGGTCGATCGGGACCTCGTGGAACGGCAGGTAGCGACGCGCTCTGATCTCGTCGCTCACGTTGAGGCTCCGGTCCTCCGCGAGGCTGATCGCGGTCAGGAGGTAGTGGGGCTCGTCACCCGTCACCTGGGCGCCGTAGGAGGCGCGCACGCCGATGCCCGCGGCCGCGGCCGCTGCGCCCACGATCGCCACCGCCGCGATCGCCAGCCGGAGGCTCATACGAACATGTCGCCGCGGCGGATCACGAGGGCCCACGTCAGGAGCGCGGACAGAGCGATCAGCACCAGCGATCCGATCGCGGCGAGCCCGAACAGAGCGCTCTCGGTCGCTCCCCAGATCTTCATCGCAAGCGTCTGAAAGCCGGCGGGAGCGAGCAACAGGCTGGCCGGAAGCTCCTTCATCGACGAGAGCAGCACGAGCCCGCCGCCGGCGAGCAATCCCGGCGCCATGAGCGGAAGCTCGACCCGCACCAGCCTGGCCGCCCGCCGCGCCCCCAGCACGCGCGCGGCGTCTTCCACGCCCCGCGGCACGCCGGCTACCGCGGCTTGGGACGCGCGCAACGCCTGCGCGCCGAAGTGGACGACGTACGCGAAGACGAGCAGGGGCAGGGTCTGGTAGAGGCGGCCGAGCGGGCCCGGCGCGCCGAGCGTCACCACGACGAGCGATAGGGCGATCGCGAGTCCGGGCAAGGCGAATCCCCCGACGATCACCGCGTTCGCCGCCGCCCCGGACGCGCTGCGCTGGCGCGCCGTGAGGAAGGCCACGGGTGCCACCAGGACGACCGCGGCGGCGGCCGCCGCGATCGACGCGACCGCGGTGTTCAGTGCAGGCTCCGCCAACTGCGAGAGGGCAGCTCCCAACTCGCTCACTCCCCCGGCGCCGCGCGCCGCCCCCCGCACCGCCCACCACGCGAGGACTCCCA
>DATLFS010000021.1:0-41143 GCA_035540935.1 Actinomycetota bacterium | reverse complement strand
GTCCCTGGATCGGGGTGTTGCTGTTCGCCGGCGCGACGCAGCGGGCGGTTCCGGGGAAGCCGACCGGGTACCGGACCAGCACGCGCTCCGGGTCCTCGTCGTCGGGCCCCTCGTTCTCGGTGTTGGCGTCGCGGGCCGGTGTGCCGCCGCGCTCGAGGATGCGCGCCTCGTTGATGTCCGCCTGGAGCTTGGCGGAGGCGCCGGTGTCGAGGCAGGCGTCGGACTGGACCACGAGCAGCTGGGCCGGACCCACGTTCACGCCTATGTCCTGGCGGTTGATCCGCTTGACCTCCGCCTGCGGGGGGGGCGGAGGCGCGTCGGCTTCGACCTCGGGAAGGCCGTCGATCTGCGGCTCCTGGCCGCCCAGCGCGCTCAGGCCGTAGGCGTAGCCCCGCGCGCGCTCGGCCTCCGGCACGGCCTGCCCCGAAGCGGGGAGCCCGTAGAGGAGAGCCGTCAAAAGAGCGACGGCGGTGGCGGCGCCCACTGCGGCGAGTCGAGTTCGGTTCACGAGGAACGACCTCCCAGTTGCGCGAGTTGTTCTTCCGTCAGCTGTTCCGCAGGGGTGCCTGCGTCCACCCCGGCTGGCCGGGGTGGGTCCTGCTACTTGTTACTACGCCGGGATGCTGCCAGTTCCTACCTCTGCCCGGAAACCTTCCGGATAAAACTGCCAGGAGTCCCCGGTGAGGAGAATCGTAGGCCTTCCTCAGAACTCTCTGTCGGAATTGCCGGACTCCGTCACTACTGATGTAAACGAACCGTTGCCGGCAAGGTCGCGGGCGGCGGCCGACGGAGACCAGCTCATCGTCCCCGAGAGCAGGGCGGTCGTGACGGCTCCGCTGTTGCTGGGCGTGCCGAGCGCGACGGTGATGGTGTTGTCACTCGCCGCCATCCGCGCCCTCGTGCCCGACGCGCCGAAGGTGACATCGGACGAGACGTAGTCCGTCCCGCCCAGGTCGACCGACCCCAACGG
The DNA here is from genome assembly GCA_035540935.1 of Actinomycetota bacterium. Lineage (GTDB taxonomy): Bacteria > Actinomycetota > CADDZG01 > CADDZG01 > WHSQ01 > DATLFS01. The sequence goes on along the minus strand of DATLFS010000021.1, from coordinate 40,173 downwards.
GAGCTGCGCGTTGTTGACCGCATTCCACACCTGGAGGACGTCGGTCTCTGGGACCAGGAGAAGCGTCACGCGGTGGTTGATGCGCACCGTGACGTCGACGGGGTTCCCGTCCCAGCCGGCGAGGATCGAGTCGGGGTCGAGCGGCTCCGAGTAGGTGAACGTGATCGTGTCGCCGGACTCGGCGCGCCCCACCGTGCCGCCCGACGCGTTCGCGGTCTGCACGTCGACGCCGGAAGGCCTCGTGCGGTCGATGGTGAACGAGCTCGAGGAGGATCCGGTGTTTCCCGCTGCGTCCCGGGCGACGGCCCTCACGACGTACGAGCCCTCGGGGAGATTGGATGCGGCGAACGGGAACGACCACGAGGTCGTGCCCGAGGCCGTCAGCAGTACCTCCGTCGCGCTCGCGAACGCCGACCCGTTCCAATAGGTCCCGCCGCTCGTGCGGATGCTGACCAGCACCTCCGTCGCGCCCGTTCCGGCGGTTCCGCAGAGGTCGCCGGTGTTCGTTGTGCCGCAGCCGGCGGTGAACTTGGAATCGTTGTAGGAACCGCCGTTCGCCGGGAAAGCGATCGCCACGGCGGGAGCGTCGGTGTCGATCGTCCACGTGTATGCGGTGGCGTCGCTGCGATTGCCGGCGGCGTCGACGGCGCGGACCTCGAAGACGTGGAGACCGTCGCCGAGCCCCGAGAACGACATGGGCGTGCTGCACGATCCGAACGCGGTGCCGTCGAGACGGCAGTCGAACGAGACGCCCGTCTCGCTGCTCGAGAACGTGAACGTTGCGTCTGGCGATGCGGACGGGTTCGCCGGAGTGGAGCCGATCAGCGGAGCCGGAGGAGGGGTGTCGTCGACGACGACCGTCGCGTGTGCGTTCTCACCGGTCAGGTCCACCACCGCGTAGATCGCCTGCGTGCCCTGTGCGATGCCGGTTGGGAGGTCGACCGTGACCGAGGCGCTTCCACCGAGCGGCACGGCCGCGGGAGTGGTCGCCCCACCGGCCGTTCCCTGGAGCTCGGTTCCGGACGGCGACCCCAGGCGGAACCGGAGGATGCTTCCCGAGGTAAAGCTCTGGATCGTGCCGGTGAGCGTCTTGCCGGAGCGAGTCGGCGACGGCCCGAGCGTGAGAGAGGGCGCCCCGACGACGATCTGCGTGCGAGGGCTCTCGGCCCCGCTCCAGGATCCGAGGGACGGGGTGATCGAGTAGGTCCAGGTGCCCGGTGGGACGGCCGTCTCGGAGCAGGAGGTCGCTCCGCCGGGCGCGGCGCACGAGCCGGACACGATCGGTTGCTGCAGCCCGGCGGTGTCGTACCGGCGCACGGTGTATTCCGGCGCCGGGCCGACGGTGGTGGTCGAGCTCTGCCACGTCAGGGCGACGGTCGTGCCGGACAACGTCGCGACCGGTGCGTTGCCGGCGGCCACGGCGCCCGAGCCGGCCCCGGCGTTGCCGCCGGACGCGGCAGACCATCCGGCCAGCGCCGCAGGCGACATCAGGATCAATGTCACCGCGGCGGCGACGGCGAGCGGGGCTATGCCCCGCCGCCGCCCGCCTTCCGCGGTGATGCCGCCGGCGCCCACGTTCTTGAGATCCGCGCTGCGTTACTGCGTGAGGGTGATGGCGATGTCGAAGGTCTTGTTCTGACATCCGTTCGGCGCCGTCGCCAGCATCGACACGACGTCCTGGATCGCGAGGTCCGTCCCGGTGCTGTTCGCCGGCACGGTGAGGTTCACGACTGCGGCCGGGAGTGCAACGACGTTGAGGCTCGGGCACGCGGTGGTGTCGGACGACGTCACCGTGCCGAACGTTGCCGCCGTGTAGGTCACGTCGTACGGGTTCGGGTTCGCGATCGTGAAGTAGACGTCACCTCCGGTGAACCCCGGATAGAGGTCCGCGGTCCCGGTTCTCGCGGTCACCGTCAACGCCGAGGCCTCGGTCGACTTGGCACGGCCGCTTCCGGTCCCGTCTGAGGTCCATGCCGCGAACACGATGCCGAGGAACATCGCTCCGACGGCGAAAGCGGTCGTGACCGCGCTTCGTCGCGAGAAGATCCTTTTCATGCTGCCTCCTGTGCGCCCTTTCCGTCTGACGGGATCAGCTTCGGCCGTCGGAAGTGAATGAGAAAGGGCGGGAGACGATGATGCGAAAAGTGCGTACGGGATTGCGCGGGCACGGCCACCTCGGAGGGCCCGCGCGTATGGCTCGAAGGGACTAGTCGGTCACGGCAGTGTTACGAACGCGCTCAGGAACGGCCGGGCCGATTCGGTGTCGAGCCGGTAGGTGACGTTCGTGGACTTGCACAATGCGTCGCCCGTCACCGTGACCGCGGCGATGATGTCCGTCTCGGTGGAGCCGGCGCCGATGAAGTTCGGTCCGCCGGAGTCGCCGTAGCAGGTGCCCCCGTCGTCCCGCGCATTGTTCTGCGAGAGTCGGAGCCAGTGAGGGTTGAGCGCGCTGAACGAAGAGACGGAGTACATGCGGATGTCGGGATAGGAGATGACGGGGCCCCCCGGCTGGTTCACGGCTTCCGTACCGCCGTACCCGACCGCGGTGAAGCGCGAGGTCTGCGTGAGCCCGAGCCGGTCGAGAAGCCCTGCCTCCGGCAGCCGCGCCGGCGTGATCCCCTTCACCGGCCTGTCGAACACGACCACCGCAAGGTCCTTCGGGTCGTCCTGTGAATGCGTGTATTCGGGGTGCGCGTAGAAGGTGCCGGAGTGCAGCTTCGAGCGCGACGAGTACTCGCTGTCGAAGGTGACTTTCACCTTCGACGTCCCGATGTCGCAGTGCGCCGCGGTCACGAACACGGTCTGCGACACGAGCGCGCCGGAGCAGTAGGGATACGTGCCGCTGCCGAAGGTCCCGACGAGAGCGCCCACCATCGGGTGACGTTGCCCGTCGGGCTCGCCGTACGTGATGGCCGCCGCGGGGACGGCGATCAGAACGATTGCTGCGGCTGCGGCTGCCATAGCGCCTCTGCGCATCTCCTACCCCTCTCTCCAGATCCCGCGTGCAGGAACGCGCTGGGGTGAAGAGTAACGCCGCCGGTCTCAGCGGAGCAGGCGCGAGAGCCGGCGGTCGGCCAGCTTCTTGCCGCCGGTCTGGCAGGCCGGGCAATAGACGACCTCCCGGCTCTCGTACGAGACGCGCTCCAGCGTCGTCCCGCACGTGGGGCACGGCGCGCCGTAGCGACCGTGGACGGCGAACCTGTCGCCGAGCTTCCCGGCGAGGCCCCCGCTCCGCTCCCGCTCCCGGTCGAGCGCGTCGCGCAGGACGTCGTGCATCGCGGCGATCAGGCGCTCGCGTTCCGTCTCGTCCAATGACGCGAGGGTGCTGAGCGGCGAGAGCCGCGCCCGGTGGAGGATGTCGTCGGCGAAGCCTCGCCCGATCCCGGCGATCGTCCTCTGATCACGCAGGATGGTGTGCAGCTGCCGTTTGTCGGGCGCGCCGCGGAGGTAGCGGGCGGCCTCGTCGTCGAACGGTTCCGGGCCGAGGTGCTCCCGCGGGCCGGCCGCGCCCGACGGCAAGACCCACCACGCGGCCTTTCGCTCCGTTCCGTGCTCGCGCACCAGCAGCGCGAGCGCCCCGGAGAACACCAGCCGGACCAGCGCGCCCCGCGGCTTCGTTCGTCGCGGCGGGTCTTCGATCTCGACGCGCCCGCCTTGCCCGAGATGGAGCACGATCTCGAGGTCACCCAACGCGAACGAGACGTATTTGCCGCGGCGGCCCGTGCCTTCCACCTTCCGGCCCGGCAGCGCGTCGATGGGTGGAGACACGGTCTTTAGCGCCGAGAAATGAAGCACGTCGGCACGCTCGAGCGTCCTCCCGTCAAGCGCGTCCCCCAGACGTTCGGCGAGACCCTCCAGCTCCGGTAGCTCGGGCATGCTCGCGGCAGACTATCGGTAGGATGCCGCGGGCGCCGCGGGGCGCCGCACCCAGGAGGGGACGACGGTGACCACGGCCGCAGAAGACCTCAACCTCGAGATGCTGGCGCGGCACTTGGCCGAGGGGTTGCCGTTCGACGAGATCGTCCGCGAAGCGGTATCCGCTGCGGTGCACGTCATCGACGCCGCGGAAGACGGCAGCGTCACGATCCTCGACGACGGCGAGATCCGGTCTGCCGGTGAGGTGTCGCCGATCGCCGCCACGATCGAGGCGATCGAACGCGAGGAACGCGAGGGACCCTGCCTCCATGCCGCCGAGCGGTGGCAGACATGCGTCGTCGACGACATCGAGAGGGCGGCGCCCTGGCCCCGCTTCCGCGCCAGGGTGATGGCGGAGACACCGATCCGCAGCGTGCTCGCCTATGCGGTGCCGGGCACGGGAGGCCCGCGCGCGGCGCTCAACCTCTATTCGACGGCACCCAGCGCCTTCGATCGCGATGCCGAGCGTCTCGGAGCGCTCTTCGCGGCGCAGATCGCCGTCGCCCTCGCGCTCGAGGACGAACGTCGCGCCGGCCGCTCGCAGGTCCATCAGCTCGAGGAAGCGCTCCTCTCCCGCGACATCATCGGCCAGGCGAAGGGCATCCTCATGGAGCGTGAAGGCTGCACGGCCGACGAGGCGTTCGACATGCTGCGGAGGGTGTCGCAGAAGATGAACCGCAAACTGCGCGACGTGGCGGGCGACGTCGTGTCGGACACCGCGCCTTCCAACGAACCGGGCTGAGACCTGTCGACCGGGTTGTAGGTTCGCCGTGTGGGCGAAGCGAACGCGATCGGAGTCGGCTTCCTGGGTTGTGGCGTCGTCGGCGGCGCGGCGATGCGCATCCTCAGCCGTCACGCGGATGAGATCGAGGCCCGGGCCGGCGTCCCCCTGAGCGTGAAACGTGCAGCGGTGCGCGATCCTCGTCGGACGCGGGAGGTCCCGCCACCGACCGCCGGGTTCACCGCGGAGCCTCGCGACGTCATCCACGACCCCGACGTTCGCGTCGTGGTCGAGGTGATCGGAGGGATCGACCCCGCCGAGCGCCTTGTGCAAGAGGCGCTCGCTGCCGGGAAGCACGTGGTCACCGCCAACAAGGAGCTCCTCGCGACGCGTGGCCACGACCTGATGCGTGCCGCGGAGCGAGCCGGCGTCGACCTGCTCTTCGAGGGCGCGGTCGGCGGTGGGATCCCGCTAGTGCGTCCGATGAAGGAATCCCTCGCGGGCGACCGCGTGCGGAGGGTGATGGGCATCGTCAACGGGACTACCAACTTCATCCTTACGAGGATGAGCGAGACGGGCGAGACGTTCGCCGAGGCTTTGGCCGAGGCGCAGCGACTCGGCTACTCCGAGCAAGACCCCTCCGCGGACGTCGACGGGGAGGATGCTGCGTCGAAGCTGGCGATCCTCGCTTCCATCGCCTTCAACAGCCGCGTGGTGAAGGACGACGTGCATCGTGAGGGGATACGCCGCGTCGGTCCGGAGGACATCCGGGCCGCGCACGACCTGGGCTACGAGGTGAAGCTGCTGGCGGTGGCCGAACGGCACGAGGGGCAGGTGGCCCTGCGAGTGCATCCCTCGATGGTGCCGCGTACCCACCCGCTGGCGAGCGTTCGCGGCGTTTTCAACGCGGTGTTCGTCGAGGGTGAAGAGAGCGGCGAGCTCATGTTCTTCGGCCGCGGCGCCGGCGCCGGGCCCACGGGAGCGGCCGTCGTCGGCGACCTGGTCGAGATCGCCCGCAACATCACGACCGGCGGGAGGAGCCCGGGCTGCACCTGCTACCGCGAACGAGCCGTGGTGCGACCGCCGGAGGAGGCGCGGGTCCGGTACTACGTCGTCCTCTCCGTGCTCGATCGCCCCGGTGTTCTCAGCGCCGTCGCCGGTGTCTTCGCGGACCAAGACGTGTCGATCGCGAGCGTCAGGCAAGAGGGAACGGGCGACCGCGCCACGTTGGTGATCATCACCCACGTCGCTTCGGAGGGCGCGCATGTCCGGACCTTCGCCGGGCTCGACCGCCTCGACGTGGTGAAGGAGGTTGTGTCGCGCCTGCGCGTCGAGGGGACCGGCGAGGAATGACCCCGGGCGGCGGCGGGATCATCCGGCGTTTCGGCCGTTTCCTGCCGGTGGGGCCGGACACGCCGGTGGTCAGCCTCGCCGAGGGCGACACCCCTCTCCTTTACTCCGAGAGGCTGTCGGAGGAGACGTCCGCCGACGTCTGGTTGAAGTGGGAGGGCCTCAACCCCACGGGTTCCTTCAAGGACCGCGGCATGACGATCGCGGTGTCGAAGGCGGTCGAGGAAGGTTCGGGCGCGGTGCTCTGCGCGTCGACCGGGAACACGAGCGCCTCGGCGGCCGCCTACGCAGCGCGCGCCGGGATCGTTTGCGGCGTCCTGGTTCCGCGCGGTCAGGTCGCGGTGGGAAAGCTCGCGCAGGCGGTCGTCCACGGCGCGCGCGTGCTCGAGGTCGAAGGGAGCTTCGACGTAGCTCTCGAGCTGACGAAGGAGATCGCCTCCCGTCATCCGGTCACGCTGGTGAACTCGGTGAACCCCTTCCGGATCGAAGGCCAGAAAACCGCCGCGTTCGAGATCGTCGAAGCGCTCGGCGCGGGACCCGACGTCCACGTCATGCCGGTCGGCAACGCCGGGAACATCACCGCGTACTGGAAGGGCTACACCGAGGCGGTTGGGGAGGGGCTAGCGGAGACGCGTCCGAAGATGTTCGGGTTCCAGGCCGCGGGCGCGGATCCGATCGTGAGGGGTCGGCCGGTGAGCCATCCCGAGACGGTCGCGACCGCGATCCGCATAGGGAACCCCGCCTCGTGGGACGGCGCCAACCGCGCCGCGAGCGAGTCGGGCGGGGCCATCGCCTCGGTGACGGACGAAGAGATCATGGCCGCCTACGACGCCCTGGCTCGCGAGGGGGTCTTTGCGGAGCCCGCGTCGGCGGCATCCGTCGCCGGCCTTCGCCGGCTGTCGGCCGCCGATGACATCCCGCCACGGGCGAGCGTCGTCTGTGTTCTGACCGGAAGCGGACTGAAGGATCCCGATGTCGCGCTGCACCGCGGCATACCGACGACCAAAGTTCCTCCGGACGTCGGCAGCGTCGTCGCCGCTCTCGGCTTCTGAGCGCGACCCATTTCCGGCGCGCCGCGCAGGTCTTGGGGTACAAAGAGTCGTCATGCCCGCCGCCGTGAAGGTCCGCGTTCCCGCGACCGTCGCCAACCTTGGGCCCGGTTTCGACGCCCTCGGCGCGGCGGTGAAGATGCACCTCGAGGTGGACATCGAGCCGAGGCGCGACTCGATCGACCTGATGATCGAAGGCGAAGGCGCCGAGATCCTCCCGACCGACGACACCAACCTCGTCATCCGGTCGATGAACGCGTTCTTCGACCACGTCGGACGGCGGCCTCCGGGCTTCGCCGTGCGGGTGCGGAATCCGATCCCTCTGGGCGCGGGCCTGGGCTCGTCGGCGGCGGCGGTGGTCGGAGGCTTGTTCGCCGCCCGCGCGGTCACGGGAAGGACGCTGCCGCAGATCGACATGGTGAGGCTGGCGGTGGAGCTGGAAGGTCATCCCGACAACGTGATGCCGGCGCTGCTCGGCGGCCTCGTCGTCTGTTATCGGCCGACCGGGGCGGACGATCAGCGCTGGTACCGGATCGATCCGAGCGAGCGGCTGGTCCCGATCCTTGCCGTGCCGGCGGAGGGCTATCCCACCGTCGAGGCGCGGGGCGCGCTTCCCTCCGACGTCGCCTTCGCCGATGCACAGTTCACCGCTTCTCGAGCCGCCCTGCTCGTGGCTGCGGTCGCGGGCGGCGCCGGCAGTGAGGTGCTGGCGGAGGCGATGAACGACCGGCTGCACGAGCCGCACCGCCTGAAGCTGATGCCGGAGACGGCGGCGGTGCATGCGGAGCTGCGGCGCGCCGGGCTGGCGGTGGCGCTGGCCGGGGCCGGTCCGTCGTTGCTGGTGATCGTCCCCAGGCCGGAGGTCGCCACGCGGGCGGAGCAGATCCGCCGCGTCTGTCGCGAGCGGAACGCAGGCTGGCGGGTCTTCGTCAGCGAGTGGGAGCCCGACGGCGCCGCGGCCGGCGGATGAGGATGGCCATCAGCTCTCCGTGACCTCGATGACGCCGAACATGCCGGAGTGCGTCGTACACAGGTAGTAATAGGTGCCGGGCTTCAGCTTCTTCGTTTTCACGACGGCGACGTCCGGACCGGCGACGTCCTTCGACTGGAAGAGGGGTTTTCCGCTCTTCTTCACCTTGACCGAGCGGATCCGGTGCGAGTTCGCGGCGGCCGCGACGTCGAGGTTCGCGAACTGCACGTTCTCGCCCCGTGGGACCGTCAGCGGAGGACCGACCGTCTGGAACTCGCGCTTGGCCGAGTCGTAGAACGCGGTTCCCGGGAAGAAGATGCCGTTGGTCAGAGGCGTCGTCCCCGCGGCGAAGATCGTCGGCTCTCCGGGCGCGACCTGGGCCCCGGCACCCGCCGGAGGAAGAACCATCGCTGCGGCGGCGCCGAGCGCCGCCAGCCCTATTCGCCGCATGGGTGCCGGGTTCGCCGCAGGAGGCGCGCCTCCTGCGGCGACCATGTCTACGACCGGCGCGTGGATGTGTCGTCGGGCGGAGGCGGGGTGGTGCTGTGCGCCGCCGATGTCGTGCTGCCGCTCGTGCGATCCGCGTCGAGGGCTATCGTCCGGTCCCGCTCGCCTTCATGACCGTGCCCGTGGTGGTCGTGGGCGTCATGCTCGTGGTCGTGGTGGTCGTGTTCCGGATGGTCGTGCGCGTGCGTTGCGGCCGCGCCCGCTTCGAGCTTTGAGTGCCAGCGGGAGCCCAGCATGCCGCCGATGATGCCGCCGAGGAACATCGCCGCGAGCGCGAGGAGCCCGAAGGCGCGACCCCACTCGATCAGGTACGAGTCCTCGACGGGAAGGCGGGCGGTGCCGAACGGAAGGTTGAGGTTGGCGGCTGCGCCGAGCGCCGCGGTTGCGACCGCGACGATCGCTGCGACGAGAAGGGCGCCTACGGGGACGAGAAGGCCGTTAAGCAGGCCGGCGCCGCGCGCCATGCGTCCCGCCGTATAGCCACCCCACAGGTAAGAGAGGAATTGGATCACCACGAACCCGATCCCGACGGCGATCCCCGCGTCCTGCGGTTGCAGCTCCGAGGCCTCGACCCCGGTGGCGGTGAGGATCCCGCCGAGCAGCGCGGAGAGCAGGAACATCGCTCCGAAAGCAACCACTACGCCCGTCAAGATCCCACCCAGCGAGATGCCGCCTCGAACGGGGGCGTAGGTAGAACGTGCCGTATCGCGCATGTCGTTCCCCCTTTGTGTGAAAGACGCCGGCGTTACCGGCCTCCATTTAGAGTTCCCAGAGGACACGTCCGTAACCGGACGGCCCACTGCCTGCGCTTGGTCTCTCGCAGGATGAACGAGGGGATTCCGCCATCCGCTGTGTCGTGGTCGTCGACGGCGAGCATTACCCACCCGTCGTCGCAAGTGCGCTCGAGACGCTCCGCTCCTCCGACCGGCAGCCGGTCGCGGCTGTGTTCGCCGGAGGCAGCGAGAAGGTGGCGAAGGAGGGGATCGCGGAGATCGGCGGCGTGCCGGTAAGGACCGGCGAGGACCCTCGCGAGGCGTTGGAGCGCGCGCTGGAGGAGCTTCGCCCGGACGTGGTGGTCGATCTTTCCGATGAGCCGGTCCTCGACTACCGGCGGCGGCACGAGTTGGCCGCGCTCGCGCTCTTACAGGGCATCCCCTATGAAGGAGCCGATTTCCGATTCGAACCCCCGCCCCGGCCGAGGCTCGGCGCGAAACCGTCGCTCGCGGTGATCGGCACCGGCAAGCGGACGGGCAAGACGGCGATCGCCGCGTATGCGGCGCGCCGTTTGAGCGAGATCGGGAGGCGCCCGGTCGTGGTCGCGATGGGGCGGGGCGGGCCGGAGGAGCCGGAGGTGCTGCGGGGCGACGAGGTCGACCTGACGCCCTCCGATCTCGTCGCCCTCGCCGATCGCGGCCGGCATGCGGCAAGCGACTACATCGAGGACGCGATGTTGGCGAGGGTGCCGACCGTCGGCTGCCGCCGCTGTGGCGGGGGCCTCGCCGGAGCCGTCGGAACCTCGAACGTCGCCCGCGGGATCGCCTTGGCGAACGATCTTCCGGGCGACACGCTCGTTCTCGAAGGGTCGGGGTCGTCGATGCCGCCGGCACATGCCGACGCAACGATCCTTGTGGTTCCCGCGTCCTGCCCGGAGGAGTATCTCGCCGGGTACTTCGGCCCCTATCGCTTGTTGCTTGCGGACTTCGTCGTGGTTACTATGTGCGAACAGCCCTTCGGCACTCCCTCCCAGATCTCCCGGATCACCGATCGGATCGCCGCTGCGTTCCGATCCTCGGTGGGAGGCAGAGCCGGGGAACCCATCTCGGTCGTTCGCACGGTTTTCCGTCCCTCTCCGACGAGAGACATAGACGGAGCGACGGTGTTCGTGGCGACGACCGCTCCTGAGTCCGCAGGGGGACCCATCAGAACGTATCTGGAGCAGCAGCATGGTTGCCGGGTCGCCGGCATCACGCACGCGCTCTCCGACAGAAGGAAGTTGGAGGCCGATCTGGCCGCGCTGGAGAGCGACGGCGTCGACCTGCTGCTCTGTGAGATCAAGGCCGCGGGCATCGACGTTGCTACCCGCCGGGCGCTGGCGGCGGGGCTAGACGTGGTCTACATGGACAACCTTCCGGTTGGGGTCGACGGGGACGATCCCGCAGCCATGGTGGATTCCGCCGCGCGTCTCGCCGAGGCGCGTTTCGAGGGGTCGGTTCGATGACCGAGTCACGCCGCCGCAAACACATCTTCATCTCGGAGCGCGAGCACGGGCTTCCGTATTCGAAAGGCATGACCGCTTCGCAGCTCATGGTGACGGGCATCGGCCCGGGTCGGGCGTACGCGGTGGCGAACAAGGTCGAGCAGGAGCTGCAGGCGCTGGGCCTCGACTCCGTGCCGACGACACAACTGCGAGAGCTGACCCTGGAGGTCTTGCGCCGCGAGGCCGGCGAGGAGTTCGCCGAGGCGTTCCTCAAGTGGCAGTCGGTCGCGGAACTGGATATCCCGTTGATCATCCTGATCGGCGGCGCGACCGGCGTCGGCAAGTCGACGATCGCGACGCAGCTCGCCACGCGCCTCGGCATCACGCGCGTCGTGTCGACCGATGCCGTCCGCGAGGTCCTCAGGAGCGCGTTCACCGAGCAGATGTTCCCGACGCTCTACTCGTCGTCGTTCGAGGCGGACAACGCGGTCAGACAGCCGATACCCCACACCGGCGACCGGCTCATCATCGGCTTCCGCGAGCAGGCAGCCGCGGTGGCGGTCGGCGCGCAGAGTCTCATCGATCGCGCTATCGCCGAAGGAACCGACCTGATACTCGAGGGTGCGCACCTGGTGCCGGGCTTCCTGCAGAGCATCGAGAGCGACCAGGCCGTCATCGTCCCGCTCCTGGTGGTCGTCGACGACGAGGAGCTGCATCGCAGTCACTTCTACCTACGCAGTCGGGAGTCCCGGCACCGTCCGGGCGACCGCTACCTGCAGGCATTCAAGAAGATCAGGCGTATCCAGAAGTACATGGTGTCCTCGGCGCTGATGCGCGGGGTGCCGATCATCTCCCACTACGACTTCGACGCGACGCTCACGCAGATCATCGAGCACGTCATCGCGAAGGCGCTCGAGAGCGCAGAGCGAGGCGTCGAGATCGCCACATCCGGAGACAAGTTGTTGGAGCGCGCGGTCGAAGTCATAGGCCGCGAGCGCGAGAAGGGAGCTACCACTCGATGAAACTTTTCCTCGATACGGCCAACCTCGACGAGATCCGCGAGGGGCGCCGCTGGGGCGTGCTGCGCGGTGTCACGACCAACCCATCCTTGATCGCCAAGGAAGAGCAGGGCTTCCTCCCGCTCGTCAAGGAGATCTGTTCGATCGTTGAAGGCGATGTGTCGATCGAGACTGCGTCCGACGACACCGGCGTCCTGGTTCGCCAGGGCCGGGAGATCGCCCAGATCGCAGACAACGCTGTGGTCAAGATCGCGATGACTCCTAACGGGCTCGCAGCGACTCGCGCTCTGGCGGACGAGGGCATCAAGGTCAACGTCACTCTGACCTTCTCTCCGGCCCAGGCCATCCTGGCCGCAGAAGCGGGTGCTTACATCGTCTCGCCGTTCTTGGGTAGGCTTGACGACATCGCGACGGACGGCCTTCAGCTGCTGTCCCAGATCTGTGAGATCTACGCGATCCAGGGATACGACACGCAGGTCCTGGCCGCGAGCCTCCGTCACCCGGTCCACGTCGTCGAAGCGGCACGGATGGGAGCGGATATCGCAACGATGCCGTTCAAGGTTTTCGAGGCGCTGGTCAAGCACCCGCTGACCGACGCCGGTTTCGAGAGATTCACCAAAGACTGGGAGGGAGCGCGGCCCCATCTGGGCGAGCTCCCGCCCTCGATGCAGGAGGGGTAGTGGTGGCCGAAACGACCGATCGGTCCGTCCTCGAGGCGAAGCCGGTCGCGGAGCTGCGAGAGATCGCAAAGTCCCTCGACCTGAAGGTTTCGGGGCTGAAGAAGGCAGAGATCATCGACCGGATCTCGAGCTCGAGAGGCGGCGGCAACGGCCGGCCGGCGCGCCGCGCGCCCGCGGAGGCCGGAGCCGGCACCGCGAACGGCGGGTCCACGGGCGCCGCCGAGAAGCCGCGGGAGACCGCGCCTCCACTCGAGGCCGTGGCGCCCTCGGGCGACGCGCCGAAGCCTGCGGGCGTGAGGGACGAAGGGGCGGTCGACGACCGAGAATCGCGGATGGATGAGGATCGCAGGCGCCGGCCGCAGGGTCGTGACGGTGGACGCGTGCGGCCGCGCGAGAAGGCCGATCCTCAAGGCGGCGGCGGCCGCAGGCGCCGGCGACGCCGCGGAGGCGGGGGCGGCGGCGGCGGGGTTCCCCATTACCTGCGAGACGACCGCTTCGACGACACCGAGGTCGAGGACGATCCGAACGCCGAGGTGCGGACCGGGATCCTCGATCTGTTGCCGGAGGGTTACGGCTTCCTCCGTACCACCGGCTACCTCCCCGGCGACAGAGACGTGTACGTCTCCGTGTCGCAGGTGCGCAGGTTCCACCTCCGCAAGGGCGATGAGGTGAGCGGTTCGGTGCGTTCGCCGAAGGACTCCGAGAAGTACCCCGCGTTGCTCAAGATCCATTCGATCAACGGCGCCGAGCCGGAGAAGGCGCAGAACCGTCCGCGCTTCGCCGACCTGACTCCGCTCTATCCGCAGGAGAGGCTGACCCTCGAGCAGATGGAGAACCCGCGGGCGATCACGTCGCGGATCATCGACCTCATCGCGCCGATCGGGAAGGGGCAGCGAGGGATGATCGTGAGCCCGCCGAAGGCCGGCAAGACCACGGTCATGAAAGAGATCGCCAACGCGATGCGGGCGAACAATCCCGAGGTCAAGCTCATCGTCCTGCTGGTCGACGAGCGACCCGAAGAGGTCACCGACATGCAGCGGAGCGTCGACGGCGACGTCGTTTACTCGACCTTCGACCGCCCGTCGGACGACCACATCCAGGTCACGGAGCTCACGCTCGAACGCGCGAAGAGGCTCGTCGAGCTCGGCCAGGACGTGGTCATCGTTCTCGACGGCATCACCCGGCTTTCTCGCGCTTACAACCTCGCCACGCCCGCTTCGGGCCGCATCCTCTCGGGTGGTGTCGACTCGACCGCTCTCTACCCGCCGAAGAAGTTCTTCGGCGCGGCGCGGAACATCGAGCACGGCGGTTCGCTGACCATCCTCGCCACGGCTCTTGTCGAGACCGGCTCGAGGATGGACGAGGTCATCTTCGAGGAGTTCAAGGGAACCGGGAACTGGGAGCTCAGGCTCGACCGGAGGATGTCCGAGAAGCGGATCTTCCCGGCGATCGACATCCAGAGCTCGGGGACGCGTAAGGAGGAGCTTCTCCTTACGCCGGAGGAGCTTCAGTTGGTGTGGCGTCTGCGCCGCGTCCTCCACGCGCTGGCCGAGGGCGGCGCGCTCGAGCTGCTGATCGACAAGATGAAGCAGACCCGCGGCAACGCAGAGTTCCTGCGGGAGATCTCGAAGGCGCCGGTCAAGGGAGAGAAATAAAGGGTGTTCGGGTTGGGTTGGCCCGAGTGGCTGACTATCATCGGGCTCGTCGGGGGGTTGTTGCTCACCTTCAAGATGATGGCCCGCGCGTCGCTCGCCTACGAGAAAGCGAGACGACGTCGGGAGGCGGCGGCCCGCCCGGAGGAGGCAGCACCCGAGCGATCAGGAGAGGAACGCACATGAAGCAGGGGATCCATCCGGAGTACGTCGAGACGAAGGTCACGTGCTCCTGCGGCAACGTCTTCACGACCCGCTCGGTGAAGCCGGAGCTCCACGTCGAGCTCTGCAACCAGTGTCATCCGTTCTATACGGGCAAGCAGAAGCTCGTGGACACCGGGGGCCGCGTCGAGCGTTTCCAGCGGAAGTACGCGAAGCAGCAGAAGAGCGCGCCCCAACCTCCGGCGGAGCCCGCCGAGCAGGCCTAGCGGGCGGTGAGCGACCGGCCGCACATCCATTCTTCGCCGCGCGAAGGAAGACCTTCGATCGGCGGCCAGGCGGTCCTCGAGGGCGTCATGATGCGCGGGCCGGCGTCGTGGTCGGTCGCGTGCCGGCGTCCCGACGAGACGATCGCCGTCGAGCGCTTCCCCCTGCCCAAGCTGGCGGAGCGTCATCCATGGCTCAAATGGCCTCTCGTGCGCGGGTGCGTCGTGCTCGGCGAGTCCCTCGCGATCGGCATCAAGGCGCTCATGATCTCGGCGAACCACGCTCTCGAGGAGGAGGAGCAACTCTCCGACAAGCAGTTGGGCTGGACGCTGACCGTGTCGATCGTGATGTTCTCGGCGATCTTCATCATGTTGCCGGTGCTGGGCACGAGGATGATCGAGAACATCTTCGACGTCGCTCCGGAGCGGAAGCTCACCTTCAACCTGATCGAGGGAGCCATACGGCTGTCGCTCTTCGTCGGATATCTGCTTCTGATCGGGCAGTTCAAGGATGTTCGACGCGTCTTCCAGTACCACGGCGCCGAGCACAAGACGATCTATGCCTATGAGAACGGGGACCCCCTCGATCCGAAGCTGATCGACGACAAGTATTCGACGCTGCACGTTCGCTGCGGGACCAACTTCCTCTTCATCGTTCTCTTCCTCACGATCCTGGCGCACTTCGTCATGGACCTCTTCCTCCCGCCCGCGCTCCTGCCGCGCATCGCGCTGCGGATAGCAGCGATCCCGGTCCTCGCGGGGTTCTCCTACGAGGCGATCAAACTGGCCTCGCGCAACGAGGAAAGTCTGTTCTTCAAGGCATCGATGCTCCCCGGGTTGGCGTTGCAGCGGATCACGACCAAGCCGCCGACCCTCGACCAGATCGAGGTTGCGATCGCGGCGATGCAGGCGGTGACGCGGGACGCCGGTGAGACGGGGGACGCACCCGAGGCGCCGGTCTCCTAACCAGGACGACCTCTGCCACCGTGGGAGGATGGTTTCCATGGAGCTGTCGGCGGCGGCCCAGACGCGGCTGAAGGAGATGGAGGCGCGCTTCGAGCAGGTCGAAGCGGAGCTGGCCGACCCCTCGCTCGGCGGAAGACCCGATCAGCTGAAGGTCCTCGGGAAGGAGCACGCAGAGCTTCGGGACATCGTCGAGGCATGGCGTGCCTACCAGCGCGCGTCGGAGGACTTCGCGCAGGGGCGCGCCATGCTCAAGGGCTCCTCCGACGAAGAGCGTCGGTATCTCGAGGACGAGATGGCCGGCCTGCGCGCGGAGCTCGAGCGATTGGAAGCCGAGTTGACGGAGGCGATCCAGCCCAAGGATCCGAACGACGCCCGCGACGTGATCATGGAGATCCGCGCCGGTGCCGGCGGCGACGAGGCGGGACTGTTCGCGCAGGAGCTGTTCCGCATGTATCAGAGGTACGCGGAGGCGCGCGGCTGGAAAACCGAGGTCCTGTCCTATGGCGAGAGCGGCGTAGGGGCGTTGAAGGAGGCCGTCTTCGCCGTCAAGGGCAAAGGGGCTTACTCACGGCTCAAGTACGAGGCGGGCGTCCACCGCGTGCAGCGCGTGCCGGTGACGGAGTCCTCAGGACGCATCCACACGTCCGCGGCGGCGGTCCTCGTCCTTCCCGAGGCTGAGGAGGTGGACGTCCAGATCGAGCCGAAAGACCTCAAGATCGACGTCTACCGATCGTCGGGACCGGGAGGGCAGTCGGTCAACACCACCGACTCCGCAGTACGCATGAAGCACCTCCCGACCGGCATCGAGGTCGCATGCCAGGACGAGAAGTCGCAACTTCAGAACAAGGAGAAGGCGCTCCGCATCCTGCGGGCGCGGCTCTTGCAGGTCGCGCAGGACGAGCAGCAGCGGGAGGAGTCGGAGGCGCGGCGAGCGCAGGTTCGCACCGCCGACCGCTCCGAGCGGATCCGGACCTACAACTTCCCCGACAACCGCGTCACCGATCACCGCGTCGGTTTCACGACGCACCGCCTCGGCGAGATCCTCGAGGGCGATCTGGACGAGCTGATCGAGAACCTCACCGCGGGGATGCGGAAGAAGGATCTCGAGAGCTGACGACGTTCCACGAGCTCGCGCACGAGGTCGCGCGGCTTCTGGAGGAGGCCGGGGGAGACTCCGCCGCCGCGGAGGCGCGCTGGATCGTAGAGGCTGCGGCCGGCCGCAGCCGCAGCGAACTCGCCGGCGCCGCCGACCTCTCTGCCGAAACGAGAGACCGCGCGGTTGCGCTGGCGCGGCGGCGCGCCGCGGGTGAGCCGCTGCAATACGTGACGGGCATAGCCGGTTTCCGTCGTCTGGAAGTGGCGGTCGGCCCGGGCGTCCTCGTGCCGCGGCCGGAGACGGAGCTCGTGGCCGGCCGCGCGATGGAACGTCTGCGTTTCGGAGGGACGCTCGTCGACGTCGGTACGGGTTCCGGAGCGATCGCGCTGGCGGTCGCCGACGAGCGGCCCGACGCCCGCGTCTTCGCCACGGAGGTGAGCGACGAGGCGGCGGCGTGGGCCGTGCGGAACATCGAGACACTCGGCGCTCGGGTCGACCTCGTGCAGTGTGATCTGCTGACCGGCCTGCCCGGTGAGCTGCAGAGCGCCGTGGATGTGGTGGTGTCGAACCCGCCTTACGTGGCGGAAGGGGAGCGCGGCATGCTCCCCGTGGACGTCGTGGAGCACGAGCCGCAGCGTGCACTCTTTGCAGGGGACGACGGCCTTGCAGTGATCGCGCGTCTCGCGGCGACCGCGCGGCGCTGGCTGCGGCGCGGCGGCTGGCTCGTCCTCGAGATCGGGGAGCGTCAGGGAGAGGATGTCCGGACGCTGCTGGAAGAGGCGGGATACCGGCAGGTCTCCGTCCTCCCGGATCTCGCCGGGAGGGACCGCATCGTCGAAGGGGAGTGGCCGTGAACCAGATGGACATCGCGATCGAGACGCTGCGCGCAGGAAGGCCGATCGTCGTCCCGACCGACACCGTGTACGGCATCGGGGTCCTGCCCGCGGTGCCCGGATCGATCGACGAGATCTACAGGATCAAGGGACGTCCGGCACACAAGCCGATACCCGTCCTTGGTCCCAGCCGCTCGACCCTCGAGGAGGTCGTCGTCTTCTCCGATGCGGCGAGCGCCCTCGCGGACCGGTTCTGGCCGGGGCCGCTCACGATCGTGCTGCCGCGGCAGTTCACCTTCGCGGCTGATCTGGGCGGCACGGGGAAGCAGGAGGACGTGGCCGTTCGCATCCCCGAGCACGACGTGTGTCTCGAGTTGCTGCGGCGCGCCGGGCCTCTCGCGGTCACGAGTGCCAACCCTTCGGGCCGGGAGCCGGCGCGGTCGGTGGACGAAGCCCGCTCCTACTTCGGCGACGCGGTGGACGTCTTCATCGAGGGCGGCCGTTGCGACGGCGCGCCGAGCACCGTCGTGCGCCTCGTCGACGGGCTCGAGATCTTGCGTGAGGGAGCCGTCACGCGCGCCGCGCTGGAGCGGGCGCTTCCCGGCTAGAGCGAGACGTCGAAGATCGCGGTGTACTTGTCGCGCAGGTAGTCGAGTAGCGGCTCCGCCGAGAGCGGGCCGCCGAGCACGCTCTCGCCGAGCTCCGCGGCGGGCAGCACGTAGGCCTTGCGGTGGATGTTCTCTCGCAGCCACCCGAGGAGCCGCGCGCCGTCGCCTTTCCGGAGATCCTGCGAGAGGTCGCCGAGATCTTCTTCGGCTCGGCGGAAGAACGCGGCGGAGTACATGGTGCCGAGCGTGTACGTGGGGAAGTAGCCGAACGCGCCGCCCGACCAGTGCATGTCCTGAAGAACACCCTGGGAGTCGCTCGACGGCCTCACGCCGACGTTGCGCTCCATGCCGTCGTTCCACGCCCCGGGAAGATCCGCGACCTCGAGCTCGTCGCGGAAGAGCGCCACCTCCAGCTCGAACCGAAGCGCCACGTGGAGGTTGTACGTCAGCTCATCGGCGTGTACGCGGATGAGGCTGCGCGCGGGGAAGTTGGCGCCGCGGTGGAACTCGTCGGGCGAGACGTTCCCGAGCTCCTCCGGGAACTGGTCCTTGAGCTTCGGAAGCAGGAAGTCGCAGAACGGGCGTGATCGCCCGACCTGGTTCTCCCACATGCGCGACTGGCTCTCGTGGATGCCCAGCGAAGGGGCGTTTCCGGCGGGAAGGCCCAGCAGATCCTGCGGGATGCCTTGCTCGTACAACGCGTGCCCGGTCTCGTGGAGCGCGGCGAAGACCGCTTCGAGGGCGCTGTTCCGATCGGTGCGCGTCGTCTGCCGGATGTCTCCGGGAGAGATCGTCGTCGTGAACGGATGAGGGGAGAGATCGAGACGACCGGCATCCCCGTCGAAACCGATCTGCGCGACCAGCCATTGGCAGAACCGCATCTGCCGGTCCTCCTCGTAGGCCGCGGACAAGAAGGAGGGACGCGGCCCGGTCGATTCGAGAATGGCGTCGGCGACCGGACGCAGGCCGGCAACCAGGTCGCCGAACATCTTCTCGACGTCGACGGTTCGCATGCCCGGCTCGAAGATGTCGAGGAGAGCGTCGTATCGCTCGCCTTCGAATCCGACGGCGTCCGCCTCCTCTTTCTTCAGCGCCACGAGGCGCTCGAGGTGCGGACGCATCGCGGGAAAGTCGTCCTCGGGGCGAGCCTTCGTCCACGTCTGGTAAGCGAGGCCGCTTTCCTCCGCGATCTCCCGCACCAACCTCTCGGGGATCTTCACGGCGCGGTCGTAGTCCCTCGCCAGCACGCGCACGTGAGCCGCGGTCACCTCGTCAAGGCCGCCGTCATCCCGAAGCTCCGCGAGTAGGTCGCCGATCTCGGGGTCGACGAGCCTGTTGTGGGCGATCGCCTCGACGGTCGAGATCATGCGAGCGCGCGCCTCTCCGCCGGAGGGCGGCATCATGACCGCTTGGTCCCAGTGCAGGAGGGCGAGCGTCCCGTGGAGATCGCGCAGCTCGTACAGGCGCGGCAGCAGTCGTTCCCAGGCCGAAGGCATGGGTACACCCTAACGAGTCCTCGATGGAAGGAAGCCGTGGAGATCCTCTTCGTGTGCACCGGCAATCTGTGCCGGTCACCGATGGCCGCAGCCATGTTGCAGAGCGAGCTAGCGCGCCGCGGCGTGCGCGGTGTGCGCGTCTCGTCCGCGGGCACGTGGGCGGGCACGGGTAATCCGGCGACCCCCGACGCCGTTGCGGTCCTGCGCGGCCGCGACATCGATCTGTCGCGGCATCGGTCCCGGCCTCTGGATCCGGAGGAGGTCGAGCGCGCCGACCTCGTCGTCGTCATGACCTCGGTTCACGAGCGAGAGGTCCTCGCTCTTTGTCCGGAAGCGGCCGGGAAGGTCGTGCTGCTCAAGGAGCTCGCGGAGATGAAGGTGCCCGCGGACGCACGCGACCCCGGCGCACGGGTCCGCGGCCTCCTCGCGTCGCCGCGGCCGGAGCGCCTCCGCAGACTGGATCTCGACGACCCGATGGGCCTGCCACTCTCCTCCTACGGTCGCTGCGCCGGCGAGATCGAGGCGGGCGTCCTGGCCCTGGCGGACGCGCTGACGCCTCCGTGAACTCCGGAGACCGCGAAGGGCGCCCCGGTATGCTGCGCCGGTGAGGATCGCTCTGGGCGCAGATCACGCCGGTTTCGCCCTGAAGGCGGCCGTCGCAAGGCACCTCGCAAGTGGAGGGCACGACATCCTCGACCTGGGCACCGACTCCGACGATCCCGTCGACTACCCGCCCTTCTGTGCCGCCGTCGGGCGGAAGATCGTCGGAGGCGAGGCCGACCTCGGGGTGGTGCTCGGCGGCAGCGGTCAGGGCGAGCAGATCGCCGCCAACAAGGTCCGTGGCGTCAGGGCCGCGCTCTGTTACAACGAGCTCACGGCGCGGCTGGCGAGGCAGCACAACGACGCGAACGTGCTGGCGCTGGGGTCCCGGATCCTCGGCGAGACACTGGCGCTCGCGATCCTCGACGCGTTCCTGGCGGCGGGGTTCGACGGCGGAAGGCACCAGCGCCGCGTGGCGATGATCGGCGACATCGAGAAAGAGGAGTGTGAGTCGCGGTGAGCACACCCGGCTGGATCGACTGGACGGGGCTCGAGAAGAGCGATCCGCAGGTGGCGGATGCGATCCGGGCAGAGGTCCGGCGCGAGAACACGAAGATCGAGCTCATCGCCTCGGAGAACTTCTCCTCACCCGCCGTGCTCGCCGCGCTCGGCACCCCCCTGACCAACAAATACGCCGAGGGCTATCCCGGCAAGCGCTACTACGGCGGCTGCGAGCACGTGGATGTCGTGGAGAACCTCGCCATCGAACGCGCGCGGCAGATATTCGGCGCCGAGCACGTCAACGTCCAGCCTCACTCCGGCGCGTCGGCGAACGCTGCCGCCTACTTCGCGTTCGCCGAGCCGGGCGACACGATCCTCGGCCTCGCCTTGCCGATGGGCGGTCACCTGACGCACGGCCACTTCGCCTCGTTCTCGGGAAAGCTCTTCAACGCCGTCCACTACGGGGTGCGCGAGGACACGGAGCTGCTCGACCTGGACGAGGTGAGGGGGCTGGCGCACGAGCATCGCCCGAAGCTCTTGATCGCCGGCGCCTCGGCGTACCCCCGCGTATGGGACTTCGCCGCGATGCGCGAGATCGCCGACGAGGTCGGCGCGATCTTCATCGTGGACGCGGCGCACTTCATCGGTCTCGTCGCGGGCGGCGCGCATCCGAACCCGGTGCCGTATGCGGACGTCGTCACCGCTACGACGCACAAGACACTCCGCGGGCCACGCGGGGCGATGATCATGTGCAAGCAGGAGCACGCCTCGGCGATCGACAAGAGTGTGTTTCCAGGATGGCAGGGCGGGCCACTCATGCATTCGATCGCCGCGAAGGCGGTGGCCTTCGGCGAGGCGATGGGTGACGAGTTCAAAGCCTACGCGCACCAGACGGTCGCGAACGCCCGTGCGATGGCGGAGGCCTTCGCAGAGGAGGGGCTCCGCATCGTCTCGGGGGGAACCGACAACCACCTGATGCTCGTCGACCTGCGTCCGATCGACATCACGGGCAAGGAGGCCGAGGAGCGTCTCGACGACGTCGGCATCACCGTGAACAAGAACGCGATCCCGTACGACCCTCAGAAGCCGTTCATCGCCTCCGGCATCCGCATCGGGACGCCCGCCATCACAACGTGTGGCATGAAGGCGGACGAGGCCCGCGCCGTGGCACGGCTCATCGCGCGGGTTCTCAAGGACGACTCACCGGCCGTCGCCGCCGCGGTCCGCGAGGAGGTCGCGGCACTGACCGAGCGCTTCCGCCCCTATCCGGAGGCGGCTTAGGGGATGACCCCCTACCTCCTCGTCGGCCTCGTCGCGCTCGTCACGACCTTCATCGTGACGCCTCTCGTCCGGTGGTTCTCGATCAAGATCGGCGCGATAGACCAGCCGAACGACCGCAAGGTCCATGCCGAGCCGACGCCCACCCTCGGCGGCCTCGCACTGTTCATCGGGATCTTCGCCGCCGGGGTCGTCGCGAGCCGGATGCCGGAGTTCGAGGAGGTGTTCCGTACGTCGTCGGCGCCGCTCGGTATCGCCGCCGGCAGCATCGTCGTCTTCGTGCTCGGCGTCGTCGACGACTTCCTCTCGTTGCCGGCTCCGGTGAAGCTGGCGGGACAGATCTTCGCCGCGGGTGTGCTGTTCCTAGCGAACGTCAAGTTCCAGTTCGTCCTTCTGCCGGACCAGTACGTGAGCCTCTCCGACGACGTGTCCGTTCTCGTGACGGTCGCTTGGCTGGTCGTGATGATGAACGCGGTGAATCTGGTCGACGGCCTCGACGGGCTCGCCGCCGGCATCGTCGCGATCGCCGCGTCGGCCTTCTTCGTCTTCGCTTTCCGTCTCTCGGAGGAGGTCCTCATCCCGGCGTACGTGGCGCCGCTGGCGGCGATCGCGCTCGTCGGTGCCACCGTCGGTTTCCTCCGCTACAACTTCCATCCCGCCAAGATCTTCATGGGCGACTCGGGCAGCATGTTGCTCGGGCTCGTCCTGGGGGCCACGACGATCGCCGGCGTCGGCAACATCCCGTTCGCGCTGAGTCCGTCGTCCTCCGAGGTGTTCCTGGCCTACGTCCCCTTGCTGATCCCTCTCGCCGTCATCGCCATCCCGATCCTCGACGCCCTGCTGGCGGTCGTCCGCCGGGCCCGGCGGCGGCGCAACGTCTTCCACGCCGACAAAGAGCACTTGCACCACCGTCTGATGGACCTCGGCCACGGCCACCGGCAGGCGGTCGTCGTGATGTACGTCTGGTCGGCTCTCGCCGCCGGTGCCGGCCTCGCCTTCACCTTCCTCGACCGCGGGGAGATCGTGTTCGCCCTGCCGGTGGCGATCGGAGCGCTCGTGCTCTACACGCTCTTTCCCCTGCTCACGAAGGTGATCCAGGACCGCATCTCCTGACGCTCCGGGCGCCGGTGGAGAACTTCCGGGCTATCTGGCATCCTGGCCCGCGCCGGGGGTAAGGGAGGCAGCGGCAGTTTGCGCGCGCCGGGTCGATGAAGTAGTTTGTGAAAACATTCACAAGCCCCCCAGGAAACCGCACTACGGCGCTCTGCGTTGCCTATCGCCGCCGTCATGGGGCGCCGGGGTCGCAGGAGGAGGACGCACTGGATGGAGCGAAGGTCGAGTCAGCTCAGAGGCGCGTCCGACGCCGCCATGGGGCTGTCGCTCGCCTTCGAATTCGCGGCCGCGGTGGCGATGTTCTGGTTCGCCGGGCGTCTCGTCGACGGCTGGATCGGAATCACTCCGTGGGCCCAGGTGACCGGCGCCGTTCTCGGCTGGGTGGGCGGCATCCTGCACGTATACGTGGCGGTGCAGAGGAGGGGCGCGTGATCGAGCTGGCGATGGTGCGGCAGATGGTCCGCCGCGGCCTCATCGCCGGTCCCATCGCGGCGGCGACGTTCGGGTTACTCGGGGGCCGGACGACCGGCATCTCCGTTGCGATCGGTGTCGCGCTGGCGCTCGCGAACCTATGGCTCGCCGGGCGCATCATCGGCGGTCTGGCCGAGAACCGCCCCGACCTTCTCTTGGCGGGCGCCTTTGCCGCGTTCCTCCTCGGCTTCGCCCTCCTCGGAGCTGCCGCCGCCCTGTTGCCTCGCGTGGCGTGGGTCGACTTCCCGGTGACCGGCGTGGCGATGATCGCGTCCCACCTCGTCCTCGTCACCTGGCAGGCGTCCGACGCCTTCTTGAAGCTTCCCCCCCGAAACGAGCAGAGCCCGACCTCTTCAGGATCCGTAGGGATAAGGAGTTGATGCATGGAGCTTGACGTCTTCCACCTGTTCCTCTGGGAGCCCTTCGCTCTCGAAGGAACACCGTTCGCGATCAATCGCGTCGTGTTGCTCATGTACGTCGCCGCGCTCGCGTGCATCCTCTTCTTCTTGATCGGTGCGCGGAAGGCGGCGGTGCGGCCGAAGGGGTTCGGCCTCGTAGCCGAGAGCGCGTATCGTCTCGTGCGCGACAACATCGCCATCGACGTCATCGGGCCTCAGGGCGTGAAGTACGCGCCGCTGCTGGCGACGATGTTCTGGTTCATCTTCTTCGCGAACTTCCTCGAGATCACGCCCGGGGTGAACTTCCCGGTCACGTCGCGGATGGCGCTGCCCGCGTTGCTGGCGCTCCTGTCGTGGATCGTTTTCAACGTCGTCGGGATCGCCAAGAACGGGCTCGGCTACTTCAAGGAAACGCTGTTCCCGCCGGGCGTCCCGTGGCCGGTGTACATCCTGCTGACGCCCATCGAGCTGGCATCGGTGTTCATCATCCGGCCGCTGACCCTCGCCATCCGACTGTTCGCCAACATGATGGCCGGGCACGTGCTCCTCACGGTCTTCTTCTTGTTCACCGAGGACCTCTTGCTGCATGCGGCTCCGGCGCTCAAGCCGCTCGGCATCATCACTTTCTTGGTGGCGTGTCTGCTCGTGGTCTTCGAGCTGATGGTCATCGTCATCCAGGCGTACATCTTCACCACGCTCACCGCCTTCTACATCGCGGAGGCGCTGCACGGCCACGGCGAGCATGGAGAGGAGCACGCGCACGCGGGCGCGGATCACGAGCTGGAGGGTTTCCCGGGCGAAGAGGCGCTCGCGCGGGCGTAAGGCACGGACGGAGACAACGGAACCGGTAGGGAACGAACAGGAGGAAACGAGATGAACGACTTGATCTACCTGGCGCAGGAGGCCGGTGGCCTCACGGACGAGGGTCTTACCGCGATCGCGAAGGGCCTTGTGTACGGGCTCGCCGCCATCGGCGCCGCGATCGGCATCGGCAATGTGTTCTCGAACGCGATCCAGGCGATGGCCCGTCAGCCGGAGACGGCGGGCACCACCCGCACCACCATGTTCCTGGGCTTCGCTCTGATCGAGGCGCTCGCCCTCATCGGCTTCGTCCTCACCTTCATCGTCTAGAGGAGCTGATCACGTGTTGCAGAACCTGATCCTCGCCGCCGAGGAGGGAGCGGAGCCGACCGGTTTGGACCTGGTCCTGCCGGAGCCGGCCGAGCTCGTCGGCGGACTGCTGGCGTTCCTCGTGGTCGCCTTCATCCTGATGAAGTTCGCTTTCCCGGCGATCCAGAAGGCCATGAAGGACCGCGAGACCGCCATCCAGAGCGATCTCGAGGCGGCGGAAAGCGCCAAGACGAGCGCCCAGTCGATGCTCGAGGACTACAAGCGCCAGCTCGGCGAAGCGCGCGCCGAAGCGAACCGGATCATCGAAGAGGCTCGCGCCTCGGCCGAGTCGGTCCGGCGCGAGCTCATCGCCAAGGCGGAGAAGGAAGCCGATGCGATCGTGGCGCGCGCCCAGGAGCAGATCGCGGCCGAGCGGTCCCGCACGGTGCAGGAGCTTCAGGGGCAGATCGCCGACATCTCGATCGAGCTGGCCGAGAAGGTGATCGGTCGCAGCGTCGACGCGAGCGCACAGCGCGACCTGGTGGACGCCTACATCCGCGACGTCTCCGGGATGAGCTCGAACGGAGGTAGCGCCGGCTGATGGCGTCCGATCCGGTCATCCACGGCTACGCCGAGGCCCTCTTCCGCGTCGTCCAGGCGGAGGGCGAGCTCGATCGCGTCGAGGACGAGCTCTTCCGCTTCGGCAAGCTGCTCGACTCGAACTACGAGCTCAAGCAGGCGCTGGCCGACCAGAGCATCGACAAGTCTCAGCGGGTGAAGGTGATCGAGGAACTGCTGAGCGACAAGGTCTCGCCGCACACACTCGGGCTGCTCACGTTCATCGTCGGCCAGGGCCGGGCGCGGCAGATCCCCCAGATACTCGACGAGCTGTCGCAGCTCGCGGCGGAGGCGCGCAACTCCGTCGTCGCCGAGGTCAAGAGCGCGGTCCCGCTCGACGATGACCAGCGCCGCCGCCTCGCCGAGGCACTGGGGAAAGCCACCGGAAAGAAGGTCGAGGTGAAGGTCCTCGTCGATCCTCAGGTCATCGGCGGCCTCTCGGCCAAGGTTGGGGACACCGTCATCGACGGCACGGTTCGCCGTCGTCTCGAACAGCTGAAAGAGCAGGTGAAGGGCTAGTGGCAGGTGAACTGACTATCAACCCCTCCGACATCTCCGCGGTCCTGCGGCGCCACGTTGAGGACTTCCGTCCCTCGGTCGAGCGCGAGGAGGTGGGGGTCGTGCGCGACGTCGGCGACGGCATCGCGCGGATCTCGGGCCTTCCCAAAGCCATGGTGAACGAGATGCTCGAGTTCCCCGGCGGCACGATCGGCCTCGCGATGAATCTCGACGAGCACGAGATCGGCGCCGTCATCCTGGGCGCGGCCGAGCATGTGCAAGAGGGCGATCCGGTGAAGCAGACCGGCAACATCCTTTCGGTCCCCGTCGGTGACGGGATGCTCGGACGCGTCGTCAACGCACTCGGCGAGCCGCTCGACGGCAAGGGGCCGATCGAGTCCGACGTCCGGCGCCCCCTCGAGGTGCAGGCACCGGGCGTGACGGCGCGCCAGCCCGTGCACGAGCCGCTACAGACCGGCATCAAGGCCATCGACGCGATGACGCCGATCGGTCGGGGACAGCGGCAGCTGATCATCGGCGACCGTCAGACGGGGAAGACCGCGATCGCGATCGACGCCATCATCAACCAGCGCGAGCTGTGGGGCACCGACAAGCAGGTGAAGTGCATCTACGTCGCCGTGGGGCAGAAGGCGTCGACCGTCGCCGAGATCGTGAAGGCGCTCGAGGACTTCGGTGCGCTGGAGTACACCGTCGTCGTAAACGCCGCAGCCAGCGACCCCGCACCGTTCCAGTACCTCGCTCCC
Organism: Actinomycetota bacterium; assembly: GCA_035540935.1. GTDB lineage: Bacteria > Actinomycetota > CADDZG01 > CADDZG01 > WHSQ01 > DATLFS01. Next base: position 13,398 of record DATLFS010000021.1, on the reverse strand, counting down.
TACTCGGGCTGCGCTATGGGACAGCACTGGATGGAGAACGGCGAGCACTCGCTGATCGTCTACGACGACCTCTCCAAGCAGGCCATCGCCTATCGGCAGCTCGCGCTCTTGCTGCGGCGTCCTCCGGGTCGTGAGGCTTACCCGGGCGACGTCTTCTACCTCCACAGCCGCCTGCTGGAGAGGGCTGCGAAGCTGTCGGAGGAGAAAGGCGGCGGCTCGCTCACCGCGTTGCCGATCATCGAGACGAAGGCCGGCGACGTCTCCGCCTACATCCCGACGAACGTCATCTCGATCACCGACGGGCAGATCTTCCTCGAGACCGACCTGTTCTTCGCCGGCGTCCGACCGGCGATCAACGTAGGCATCTCCGTCTCGCGGGTGGGGGGTGCCGCGCAGATCAAGGCGATGAAGTCGGTCGCCGGCCGCCTCCGGATCGACCTCGCGCAGTACCGCGCGCTCGAGGCATTCGCCGAGTTCGGCTCCGAGCTGGACAAGGCGTCGCAGGCGCAGCTAGACCGCGGCGCGCGGGTCGTCGAGATCATGAAGCAGGGCCAGTACCGGCCGATGCCGGTGGAGGACCAGGTCATCTCCATCTGGGCCGTCACGAACGGCTACCTCGACGATCTTCCGGTCGAGAAGGTGCGTGACTTCGAGGACGGTCTCATCGAGCACCTGCGGACGCGTTACTCGCAGGTCGGCGGGACGATCCGTGACACCGGCAAGCTCGAGGGCGACACGCTCGAGACGCTGAAGAGCGCGGTGGAGGAGTTCAAGGCGTCGTTCGTGGAGCGCGTCGGCACCGTCGAGACGGCTGCCGCGGAGGAGGGCGTCCCCGAGACGGCGCCTCCGACCGGCGAGGGCGAGCCGGCTGCGGCTTCTACCGGGGCCCAGGGAGCGTAGCGACCCATGGCCCAGCAGCTGCGTACGATCAAGAGGCGGATCACCTCGGTCAAATCGACGCAGAAGATCACGCGCGCGATGGAACTCATCGCATCGTCGCGGATCATCAAGGCGCAGCAGCGGGTCGAGGCCGCCCGACCGTATGCCGAGGAGATGCGACGGCTGATGGGCTCCGTGGGCAAGCGGGTCGGCACGATCGATCATCCGCTGCTCAAGGAGCGCGACGAGATCCGACGCGTCGGGACGATCGTGATCACGGCCGATCGCGGACTCGCGGGCGCTTACAACTCGAACATCATCCGGGCCGCGGAGCGTGACCTCCAGGCGCACGGCCGGGAGCCCGAGCTGTTCCTCGTCGGCAAGAAGGCGGTGACGTACTTCCGCTTCCGCGGGTACGACTTCGAGCATTCCTGGCTCGGAGTGACCGACCAGCCGAAGGTCGAGGACGCCAGAGCGGTGGCGCGTGCCGCCGCGGCGGCGTTCGCCGAAGGGCGCGTCGACGAGGTGCGCCTCGCCTACACGCGCTTCGAGTCGGCGCTCACGCAGCGGCCGGTCGTGGTCAAGCTCCTGCCCCTCCCGAAGGAGGAGCTCGAGGACGCGCAGCCGGAGCAGTCCGATCAGCCGCAGCCCAGCTATGAGTTCGAGCCCGAGCCCGAGGAGATCCTCGACGTACTCCTGCCTCGCTACATCGAAGGGACCGTGCTGCAGGGGATGCTCGAGGCGTCGGCGTCGGAGCACGCGGCGCGACGGCGGGCGATGAAGGCCGCGACCGACAACGCGGAGGAGCTGATGGGCACGCTCTCCCGCGTCTACAACCAGGCACGCCAGGCGGAGATCACTACGGAGATCATGGAGGTCGTGGGCGGGGCGGAAGCCCTCACCGCGGCCGCGAAGGAAGGGAACTAACGCATGGCAGTCACCGAAGAGCGTCTACAGGCAGGGGGTCCGCAGACCACCGAAGGCCGCGTCCTGCGGATCACGGGCCCCGTGGTCGAGGCGGAGTTCCCCCCCGACGGCCTGCCCGAGATCGGCTTCGCACTCCGCATCGAGCGGATGCTCGAGGGTAAGCCCGACGAGATCGTGGCTGAGGTCAGCCAGCACATCGGCGAGTCGGTGGTCAAGGCCGTCTGCATGCGTCCCACCGACGGACTCGTGCGAGGGACGCGCGTGATCAACACCGGCGCGCCGATCACCGTCCCGGTCGGTCCGGCGACCCTCGGCAAGGTCTTCAACGTCCTCGGTCAGCCGATCGACGGCAGCACGCTGCCCGAGGGGATCGAGCGGTGGCCGATCCACCGGCCGGCGCCGAAGTTCGAGGACCTCGAGCCGAAGACCGAGATGTTCGAGACCGGCATCAAGGTCATCGACCTGCTCGCTCCCTACGTGCAGGGCGGCAAGATCGGCATGTTCGGCGGTGCCGGCGTCGGCAAGACCGTCATCATCCAGGAGATGATCTATCGCGTCGCCGAGCAGCACGGCGGCGTCTCGGTGTTCGCGGGCGTGGGGGAGCGCACCCGTGAGGGCACCGACCTCCTCCTCGAGATGAAGGAGTCGGGCGTCATCGACAAGACGGCGCTCGTCTACGGGCAGATGGACGAGCCGCCGGGTGTCCGTCTCCGCGTGGCTCTCTCCGCCCTCACGATGGCCGAGTACTTCCGGGACGTCGAGCACCAGGACGTCCTGTTGTTCATCGACAACATCTTCCGGTTCGTCCAGGCCGGCTCTGAGGTGTCGACGCTGCTCGGCCGCATGCCGTCGGCCGTCGGTTACCAGCCGACCCTCTCCGAGGAGATGGGCGAGCTGCAGGAGCGCATCACGTCGACGAAGGGCCGCTCGATCACGTCGCTGCAGGCGATCTACGTGCCGGCCGACGACATCACCGACCCCGCGCCGCACACTGCGTTCGCTCACCTGGATGCGACGACCGTGCTCAGCCGTGACATCGCGGCGCTCGGCATCTACCCGGCCGTCGACCCGCTCGACTCGACGAGCCGCATCCTCGACCCGCGCTACGTCGGCGACGAGCACTACGCGGTCGCGACGAGGGTTCAGGAGATCCTCCAGCGCTACAAGGACCTCCAGAACATCATCGCCATCCTCGGTGTCGACGAGCTCTCGGAAGAGGACAAGGTCATCGTCTCCCGGGCGCGCAAGATCCAGCGCTTCCTGTCGCAGCCGTTCTTCGTGGCCGAGCAGTTCACCGGCATCCCCGGCAAGTACGTCTCACGCGACGACACGATCAAGAGCTTCCGTGGGCTGTGCGAGGGCGAGTACGACGACCTTCCCGAGCAGGCCTTCTTCATGGTCGGCGGCATCGACGAGGCCAAGAAGCAGGCAGAGGAGATGTCCGCCTGATGAACGTCTCGATCGTCTCGCCGGAGGAGAACGTCTGGGAAGGCGAGGCCGACATGGTGGTGGCGCGCTCTCCTGAGGGTGAGTTCGCGATCCTCCGCGGCCACATCCCCTTCCTGGCCGCTCTCGTCCCCGGGCTCGTGAAGGTGACGACGGGAGGGACGACCGAGTCGTTCGTGGTGACCGGCGGCGTCCTCGAAGCATCCGGCTCCGCGAGCGACTATCACGTGATCGTGCTTGCAGACGATGCGGAGAGCGTCGGCGACGTAGAGCCCGAAGAGGCTCTGCGTCGCATCGAGCAGGCGCGCCGTCGAGCAGAAGAACCGGAGGACCGCGCCGAGGCCGAGATGCGCGTCGCGATGGCGGGGCCCGAGCTCGGTCGCGACAGCTAGGTACAGCCGGCGATGGCAGAGCACCCGGAGGGGCTTCGTAACCGGGTGTTCTGCTCATCGTGCGGCGTCTTCGCGCAGCGCCGGCAGGGTCTCGTGCCGATCGGATGGCAGGAGATGCCCGACAAGGACAACCGTCGGCTCGCCCTTTGTCCGGAGTGCGTGCGGCGGAACCTGTGGTTGATCGAGGCGCGATTCGACCTCGATCCGGGTTCGGGGTTCTGATTGCCGGTCCCGTCGTTGCGTTTTCGACTTGTCACATGAGGGAATCCACGGTACGGATTCACAAGGTCGTTGTAGTTGCCCGCTGGTCGGACTCCGGGAGGGGCGATGGCAGACGAGGACAAGAGCCTGCTCGACAGAGCACGCGAGGCTGCAGCAGAGGTCGGTGAACGCGCGGCGGATATCGCGGCGCCGAATCCGGGCGACAGCGGCGCGGTTGCGACGGCGCGCCGGATGGCTGCGAACGTTGCTGAGACCGGAGCTGCCGTAGCGTCTCCGGGCGAAGACGTGACGAGCACGACCCCTTCGCTGGAGCACCCCGCGCCGGTGGCACCGCGGAAGGCGCCGGGCCGGAAGCCCGCGGCCGAGCGGAAGAGTTCCTCCGGGCGTAAGAAGTCCACGGCGAAGAAGGCCACCGGCCGCAAGAAGTCCACCGGGAAGAAGTCGACGGGCCGCAAGAAGTCGACCGCCCGCAAGTCGACCGGGGCGGCCAAGAAGACGACCCGGCGAGCGAAGTCCACGGCCAAGAAGACGACCCGTCGGGCATCGAGCGCGGCCAAGAAGACGACACGGCGCGCGAAGTCGACGGCGAAGAAGACGACCGGGCGCAAGAAGTCGACCGCACGGAAGTCGACCGGCACCCGCAAGTCGACGGCGCGGAAGTCCACCGGGCGCAAATCGACCGGGCGCAAGAAGTCGACCGGGCGCAAGTCGACACGCGGCCGCTAGAGCCACGGCATCCTGAGGGGCGGCCGCTCATGGCCGCCCCTTTGCGCGTGCGACGATGATCCGATGAAGACCTACACGCTTCAGGGGCCGGCCCGGCTCGAGGGAGAGCTCGAGATCAGCGGCGCGAAGAACGCCACCCTGAAGATGATGGCGGCGGCCCTCATGATCCCGGGCGAGGTGGTCCTCCGACGCGTCCCCCGTATCACCGACGTCGTCCTGATGATCGACGTCCTCCGCCGCCTCGGAGCCCGCGCCGCGCTCGAAGGCAACACACTGACGATGGACGCCTCGGGCGACGTGAAGGAAGAGGCGACGTACGAGCTGGTCTCGAAGATGCGCGCGTCGATCCAGGTGCTGGGTCCCTTGCTCGCGAGGCTCGGCCGTGCACGTGTCGCGATGCCGGGCGGAGACGCGATCGGATCGCGTCCCATCGATCTCCACATCAAGGGACTGACGCGGATGGGGGCCAAGTTCACCACCGAGCACGGTTACGTCGAGGGAGTCGCCGACCGGCTGCACGGGACGCGTGTGCTCCTGGAGTTCCCCTCGGTCGGCGCGACCGAGAACCTCCTCATGGCGGGCGTTCTCGCGGAAGGCACGACCGTCGTCGAGAACGCCGCGCGGGAGCCCGAGATCCAAGACCTGGCTTCCTTCCTCAACGCGGCGGGAGGACGGATTGCCGGTGCCGGCACGAACACGATCACGATCGAGGGAGTCGACTCCCTGAGCGCGGTCGAGCACGAGGTGCTGCCGGATCGCATCGAGGCGGGAACGTACGCCATCGCCGCCGCCGCCACCGCGGGCGACGTGACGCTACGGGGTGTCCGGCCCGATCACCTCGAGCTGCCGCTCCAGAAGCTCGAGGACGCCGGCGCCGAGATCAGCCGCAACAACGATTCCGTCCGCGTGAGGATGTCGGGCCGGCCGCGGCCACTCGATCTGGTGACGCTCCCTTATCCCGGGTTCCCCACCGACCTGCAGCCGCCGATGATGGTCCTGCTGTCGCGCGCCACGGGCCCGTCGATCCTGACCGAGAACGTCTTCGAGGCGCGTTTCCTGTTCGTCGACGAGATGAACCGGATGGGGTCGCAGATCCGCGTGGAGGGGCACCATGCGGTCATCAAGGGGGTCGAGCGCATGACCGGCGCGCCCGTTCGGGCGCCCGACATCCGCGCCGGCGCGGCCCTCGTGCTGTGCGGCCTCTGTGCTGAGGGCGAGACCGTCGTGTACGACGACGGCCATATCGAGCGCGGCTACGAGCGCTTCGTCGACAAGCTACGCGGCATCGGCGCGCCGATCAGCGTGACGGAGAGCGCCGCAACCTGAGAACGAGGACCGCAGCGGCTACGACGATCACGGTCGCTCCGCCGATGAAGACCCACGGCGACCGCTCTCCGGCGGGATCGAGCGGCGGCCCCACGAGCTCCCGTTCGGCGACGGGCGTCGCGGCGATCGGGAGGGGGGTGTTCAAGCCGACGCTCTGCGTCGGGGTGCACAGATTCGTCCAGAGCGGGTCCCTCGGGTCGCCCGTGTCCCGCAGATCGTGCCCGAAGTAGGCGAAGACCAGATAACGCTTCCCCTCGCGGAAGCTCGCGCCGCACGAGGCACCGCCCCCGGTCGACAGGACCTGCATCGTAGAAATCACGTCGCCGCGTGCGGCCGCATCGACCTTGAAGGTGTAGAGGATCGGCCCGAACGAGGAGACCCCGACGGGCTTTCCCTTCCGCGACTTCGGAGGACGGGAGCGGTCCTCGGCACGTTCCACGGTCCCTGCGAACACGGCGTCGAAGTCGTCGACGGCTTCCTGAGGAGGGGGCGCAGGCGCGCACGAGCAGGCGAGCGCCTTTTCGGGCATGACGACGACCGATGCCGCGGCGACGCCGACGACGAGCCACAGACGGGGAGATCTCATGCTCGTTCGACGGGCTCCGAAGGTCTCAGGTTCCGGGCTTGTGGAAGTGGAGATCGATCGCCATCCACACCGTCTTCGAGTAGGGATAGAAGAAGATCGGGATGAGGAGGTTGGTTCCGAGCCCGATCGCGAGGAGCGGGACCCAGCGGACGTCCGGGATCGTCGCGAAGAGGACGGTGACGAAGAGGATCCCGAAGATCGCCTCGGTGACGGCCGTGTTCACGATCATCGCGCTCACCCAGTAGCCGCTCTCCCGCTCGAAGAGGTGGCCGCACGTGGGACACGCGCGGCGGAGGCGGAAATACCCCCCGAAGATGTTCCCCCCGCCGCAGCGGGGGCAGCGCCGGCGAAGGGCGCGCCGGAGCATCGTTCCCAGGCTCGGGTAGAGGTGGTCGCGGGGCGTGCGGGTCATGGCGCATCCTGGGGGGATGAAGCGGCTCCTGGCGGCGGTCATCCTAGTGGCGGTGCTCGCGGCGGCCGTGCCGTGGGCGGGGGCGGCGCCGAAGGCGCGGCGGCTCGGCGCGGTGGCCGCGCCCGTCCGTCTCGTGCCGACGGGCGCGGGCGCTCTTTCGGTCGCGGGTCTCGGCTCGTACTTCGGAACGATCGAATTGAAGGCCGCGCCCGACGGCATCGTGGTCGTCAACCGGCTGCCGCTCGAGAGATATCTCCTCGGGCTCCAGGAGGTCCCAACCGAGTGGCCGCGGGAGGCGCTCAAGGCCCAGGCGGTGGCGGCGCGGACCTATGCGCTCTGGACGCTGGGACGTCCGCGCGCCGGATCCGCCGCCGTCTACGGCTTCGACATCTGCGCCACCGTGGACTGCCAGGTCTTCACGGGCGCGGCGGTCGTGACCTTGCCCGACGGTCTGCGGTGGGCTGCCGCCGTGCGGGACACGGCGGGCGAGGCGGTCCTCTACGGCGGCGCGCCGATCCTGGCGCGCTACCACTCGACCTCGGGCGGCCACACGCTCGACAACCCGCAGGTGTACACGAGCGAGCCCGCCTATCCCTACCTGCGCGGGGTGCCGAGCACGTTCGAGGAGGGGTCGCCGCTCTACCGCTGGGAGGTGCGCTTCACCGTCCGGCGGCTCGAGCGGATCCTGCGGCACGCCGGATGGTGGCGCGGCAACGGGCGTCTGATCGGGGTGCGCACCGTCCCCTCGACCTCGGGTCGCCACTATCCCGATGTCGAGTACATAGGGCGGAGGGGCCGCACGACCAGCACGGCCGAGGAGCTGCGCGTGCTCGTGCGTACCGCCGCACCCGAGATGTTTCCCGGCGATTACCCGTCGCGCTGGCCCACCTCCTCCGGGCGTCTGCCGGAGACGTTCCCCAGCAACCGTCTGACGATCTCGAGCCGGCGAGGGGTCGTGCGGGTCGAAGGCAGAGGGTGGGGCCACGGCGTCGGGATGTCGCAGTGGGGAGCGGAAGGGATGGCGCGCCGCGGTGCGTCCTACCGGGACATCCTGCGCCACTACTACCGCGGGGCCGAGATCGGCTCCGCCCCGAACCCGCGGATCGGCGTAGGAGTTGGCTGGGGACTGAACGACGTCGCGGTCTCCGGCGCCTTCCGGCTCGTCGACGCGCGCGGGCGGACTCTCGTCGAGGACGCGCTCGGGACGTGGCGCTTCCGGTGGACGGGGACGGGAACCGTTGGGGTCGAGCCTCCCCGCGGCTTCGGGCTGCCGCTCGAAGTCGGGATCGTGGCCGCGCCGCGCCGCGTCGAGGTCGGAGAGCCTGCCTACCTCACGATCGCGCTGTCGCGACCCGCCCGCGTCAAGACCGTCACGCGCGCGCCGGGTGGATTCGACGACTCCGGCGCGCGCGTCAAGAGCGCGGGGCGGAGACGCATCGTGTGGCTCGCTCCGGTCGAACCCGGCGAGTACGAGGTGAGGGTGCAGGCGGCGGCCGCCGGCGCGCGGCGCGAGAGCGAGCCGGTGCGGATCCTGGTGGAGGCTCCGGACGACCCGCCTGTGACCGCGCGGGGCGCGCCGGAGGACGTCCGAGCGGAAGATGCGCCGCCGCGCGCGGCCCTGCTCGCGCTGGTGCTGCTCGTCCTCACAACCACGGCCGCGATGAGGCTCTCAAGTAGGATGGCCGGGTGGCGCAGCTAACGGTCGAGGATCAGGTCCGCGAGGCTCTCGAGCTCATCCGCCCGGCCATCCAGATGGACGGCGGCGACATCCGCCTAGAGAGCGTCCGCGGCACGACCGCGACGGTTCAGCTCCTCGGCGTGTGCGAGACGTGCCCGATCTCGCCGGTCACACTGCGCCACGGCGTCGAGCGCATCATCCGAGAGCACGTCCCGGAGATCACCGAAGTCGTCGCCGTCGAGGCGTAGCACACATGGACCCGGACGATCTGGTCGGGCGCGCCGTGCGCGGCGAACGGCGCGCCATCGCACGGCTGATCTCGCTCGTGGAAGACGGCGGTCCTCAACTCGGCGACGTGATGCGGGCTCTGTTCCCGCACACCGGATCCGCCTACTCCATCGGGATCACCGGCGCGCCGGGAGCGGGGAAGTCGACCCTCACCGAGAGGGTCGTGGCGCGGGCGCGGCGGGACGACCATGCGGTCGGAGTGCTCGCCGTCGATCCGTCGAGCCCCTTCTCCGGTGGAGCGCTGCTCGGAGACCGCGTGCGGATGCAGTCGCACGCCACCGATCCCGACGTCTTCATCCGGTCGATGGCGACGCGCGGCCATCTGGGGGGCATCGCTCTCGCTACTCCCGAAGCACTGCGCGTCCTCGATGCCGCAGGCATGTCGATCGTGATCATCGAGACGGTGGGTGTCGGGCAGAGCGAGGTTGAGATCACCGACGCCTGCGACACGACGATCGTCGTTCTCAATCCCGGGTGGGGTGACGCCGTCCAGGCCGGCAAGGCCGGTCTCATGGAGATAGCCGACGTATTCGTCGTGAACAAGGCCGATCGCGCCGGGACGAAGGAGACGGTACGGGAGATCCGCCAGATGCTCCAGATGTCGGATGCGGAGTGGAAGCCCGAGATCGTCACGACCGTCGCCGTGAAGGACGAGGGGACAGACGAGCTGTGGGCGGCGGTCGAGAAGCACCGCGCCTACCAGGAGGAGAGGGGCCTCCTAGAGGAGAGGCGGCGGCGCCGTGTCGCGCGGGAGATCCGTGAGATCGTGGCCGAGCGCTATCGGCGCCGCATCGACGCCGAGATGAGCGGTCTTCTCGCCGACCTCGTGCACGACGTCCATGAACGGCGGACCGATCCCTACGCCGCGGCCGACCGCATCGTCGCCGCGCTGGCGGCCCGCTAGAGCCGGATCGTCCCCACGTCGACGCGGTCGCCTCGCCGGAGGACGATCGAGCGCGACACCTTCTCCCCGCCGGCGGTCACGGTCAACGTGTACGCCTCGGGTTTCTTCTCGTAGGGGCGGACGCTCTGGGGCACGTGCCAGACGAAGCGTCCGTCCGGACGCGTCTTCAGGGTCAGCTTGAGCTTCTCCGTGATCGCCTTCTCGCCGGTCGGGTTCCCGTTGGAGAGCTCCGTCTTGAAGGACTTAGTCAGCGTCAGTGTGGCGCGCCCCGCCGCGACGCGTCCGCTTATGACCGCGTGTTGCCGCGGATCGGCGGCGACCTCGCCCATGATCATGAAGGCCTTCATCACCTTCGGTGCCAGGTCGCCCACTCCGACCGCGTAGGGCGGGTGGAACCCGATGCTGCCGTGCTCGAACGTGAAGCCGAGCGCGCCCATCGCCGCATAGATCCAGTCGTCGGTGGTGCCGGTAGTCGGGTAACCGACGGTGGCGCGGTTCTCATAGCCCATCGCCGCCGCCAGCCGGTCGCCGATCTTGATCAGCACCTTGTCATCGGGGGCGTCGCCGCCGCCGGTCCGCAGAACGGTGGCCTGGTAGGTGTGGTTGGTGATAACGCCGGTGACGGGGCTGGAGAGCACGACGCTACGCACGTTGCGCGTCTCCGGCTCCGAGAACGGCTCTGTGCCGCGGTAGGTGGTGTCGAGCTGAAAGCCGGAGGAGCCGCCCTGGTTGTCCCCCCAGAGATACGCGTAGTTACGGTTCGGGTCGACGCCGTAGGCGTCCGGGTTCTTCTGCACGGCCGGAACGGTCACGCCGGTGAGGGAGCGGCGGTTCTTGCGCCAGTAACCCTCGAACCCGTTGCCGTAGCCGGTCGGCCAGGTCAGGTCGGCAACCGTCTGGTTCGCCGACAGCGGCGACTCCCTCGAGTAGTCGAAGCCGTCCGGGTTCACGACCGGGATCAGGATGACGCGCGTGCGCTTCAGCAGGCTCGTGACGGCGCGGTCTTTCCCGTAGCCCTCGACGAGGTGGTGGGCGAAGATCATCACGAACTCGGCGGCCGGCCACTCCCGGGCGTGATGCAGCCCGTCGACGTAGTAGACGGGACGGCCGTCGGACGGTCCGGCGGGCGCGGCGATCTCGAGACCGAACACCTGTCGCCCCTCGAGCGACGGCTCGGGCAGCTCGATCAGGCGGACGATCTTCGGGTTCTCCTCCGCGAGCTGCTTCATCTCGGTCACGTAATCGCCCAGCCGCCGGTAGTCGCTCCGGTCCGGCCCGGGCAGCGACACCCGCGTCTTCGGCTGCGACGCGAGCCGCAGGTCGTGGGCGACGAGGTCCGGGATCACGACCTCGTAGTCGACGCCGGCGGCATCGAGGCGGGCGCGGTCTCCCGGCCACAGGAGCAGCTCGATCTGGTCGTGCTCGTGGTTGTGGGTCTCGTCGAACGCGTTCATCAGCCACGCCGCCTCGGAATCGGAGCGCGGCTGGGCGCGGACGATCGTCAGGACGGCTGGGTCGGAGCGCCCGATCGGAGCAAGTGAGCCTACGAGGGCGACGACGAGCAAGGTGAAGATGATTTTTCGCATGACGGGAGGGTTCTGCACGGATGGGAGGACCCCTGCACGCTACGGGGTTCGGATGCACCTGCCGGGTACACTGGCGGCCATGGCCTCAGAGCTCTTCGAACGCTGGAAAACCCGCTATGAGCAGGCAAGTCTCCGAGACGACGTCGACTTCGACACGCTCTCGTCGATGCCGCTCGACCCGCTCTACGGGCCGCAGGACCCCGACCCCAAGATCGGCGTGCCGGGCGAGTTCCCCTACACGAGGGGCATCTATCCCTCCGGGTACCGCGGCCGCCTCTGGACGATGCGCCAGTTCGCCGGCTTCGGCACGGCGGACGAGACCAACGAGCGGTACAAGTTCCTGACCGAGCAGGGGCAGACGGGACTGTCGGTGGCGTTCGACATGCCCACGCTGATGGGCCGAGACTCCGACGACCCCCACTCCGCCGGCGAGGTCGGCCGCTGCGGGGTCGCCATCGACTCACTGGCCGACATGGAGGTGCTGTTCGGGGGCATCGACCTCGAGTCGATCACCACCTCGATGACGATCTCGGGGCCCGCCCCGATGGTCTTCGCGATGTACATCGCCGCCGCCGAGAAGCAGGGTGCGTCGGTCGAGAAGCTGGGCGGCACCTGCCAGACCGACATCCTGAAGGAGTACATCGCCCAGAAGGAGTGGCTGTTCCCGCCGCAGCCGCACCTTCGCCTCACCGGCGACATGATGGAGTTCTGCGCCCGCGAGATGCCGCGCTACTACCCGCTGTCCATCTCCGGCTATCACATCCGCGAGGCGGGTTCGACGGCGGCGCAGGAGCTCGCGTTCACCGTCGCCTCCGGATTCGCCCACGTCGAGCTCGGGATGAGGCGCGGCCTCGACATCGACGACTTCGCGAAGGGCTTGTCGTTCTTCTTCAACAGCCACATCGACTTCTTCGAGGAGATCGCCAAGTTCCGGGCGGCGCGCCGTATCTGGTCGCGCTGGATGCGGGACCACTACGGGGCGAAGTCCGAGCGCTCGTGGATGCTCAAGTTCCACACTCAGACGGCCGGCTGCTCCCTCACCGGGCAGCAGCCTTACAACAACGTCGTCCGGACCGCGACGGAGGCGCTCGCCGCGGTCCTCGGCGGGACCCAGAGCCTCCACACGAACTCGCTCGACGAGGTGCTGGCGCTGCCGACGGAGGAGGCGGTGGAGATCGCGCTGCGGACGCAGCAGATCATCGCCTACGAGACCGGCGTGACGAACGTGATCGATCCTCTCGGCGGCTCCTGGTTCGTCGAGGACCTGACCGACCGGATCGAGGCCGAGGCCGAGGTCTACTTCGAGAAGATCCTCGAGATGGGCAACGGCTCCATCCTCGACGGCATGCTCGCCGGGATCGAGGAGGGTTTCTTCCAGAAGGAGATGGCCGACGCCGCCTTCCGCTACCAGCAGCTGCTGGAGCAGGGGAAGAAGGTCATGGTCGGCGTCAACCGCTTCACGAGGACGGTCCAGGACCCGCCTGAGATCCTCCTCATCGGCCTCGAGACCGAGGAGCGTCAGAAGAAGGCCGTCGCCGAGGTGCGTGCGAACCGTGATGCGGCGCGCGCCGAGCGAGCGATCGCCGACCTCAAGGACATGGCGCGCGACCGGCGCGACGCGATCAACTCGGTTCCCGTTCTGGTCGAGGCGGCGAAGGCTTACGTGACGCTCGGCGAGATGGTCGAGGCGCTGAAGGACGTGTGGGGCACGTACACCGAGCCCCCGATGTTCTAGCGCGACCCTGCGCCCATAGAGTTTCCGAAAATCGGCGTTCTGCGTGCCGCGCGTCGCGCTGAGCGCGACCGCAGGCACAGAAAGTCGGTTAGAGGCCGCGGCCGCCGCGGATGATGCGGTAGCCGATGAAGCCGGCCGCCAGCGCGAGCACGATGGCGACGATCGCGCCGGCCGTCTGGAGGGGATCGGCCGGGGGCGCGCGGAGGATCGTCGGGGTCGGGGCCGGCGTCGGCTGGAGCGCGAACAAGACGGCGCTCATATCCGGAACTCCTCCGGGATCCCCGGCCAGTC
>DATLFS010000020.1:0-5176 GCA_035540935.1 Actinomycetota bacterium | reverse complement strand
CAGGCGGACGCGGAGGAATGGGCGCGGCTCGCGGAAGGCGAGCTCCGGTGGATCCCCGGCACCAACATCATCGGGATCGTCGGCATCCAGAACATCGGCGAGTCGGCCGGCTTCGACGAGTTCGGCCACGGCACGGGCGTGGCGTCCGTCGCGGCCGGTATGCGGCACGGGCCGGGACGCGAGGACATCCTGCTCGTCTCCGTCGAAGGGACCGACCGCGGGCTCGCCTGGGCGGCCGAGCAGCCGTGGATCGACATCATCACGAACTCGTGGTCGGTGCTGACGCCTGTGCTCGACGAGACCGCGGAGGCGTCGCATCGCGCGGTTGAGAGCGGCAAGATCGTCTGCTTCGCATCCGGCAACCTGCACGCGCCGCTCATCTTCCTCGAGGGGCAAGGTCCCTCCTGGCATGTGAACGTAGGCGCGGCGTCGTCCAAGTCGCGCACCGAACGCTGGTACACCGGCTATCCGAACGACGTGCTCGGTCTGTCGGGATTCGACGCGGCAAGCAACACCTCGATCGACGGCACGCGCGAGTTCGGCGGGACGAGCGCGGCCGCCCCCTGGGTCTGCTCGCACATCGCCCAGACGCTCGCCACGGCGCGCCGCAACCTCGGCGACACGCGCGAGGGACCGCACGGAGGCGGTCTCGCCGCCGGGCGCAAAGGCCGCGGCTATCTAGACGACGGCGTCCTCGACCGCCTCGAGCTCGAGGACGCGGTTCAGTCGACCGCGGTGCCGGCCTCGTCGGAGCCGGATCCCGACGATCCCAACACCGTCCCTGCTCTGCCGGTCGCGCCGTACCTGCGTGGTGGCTACGGCATCGTCGACGGCGACACGATCCGCGACGGGCTGAAGGTCATCTTCGGAAAGATGCCGCGGCCCGAGCGCGAGATGGAGGACGCCTGGATCGCCGCCACCGACGCGCTCCGCGACCGCATCTGGGGCGACCCGCCCTAACGAGGCGCGCCCGGGACCTTCAGCACCACCACGGCGATGTCGTCGCGCGGCAAACTCCCCTGGTACTCGACGACGTCCGCCACCAGTCGCTCCGCGATCTCGGTCGCGTCCGAGGAACGCGCTTCCGTCAGCACCCCGAGCAGACGCCCCTCGCCGTAGAGGTCTCCCCCGCGTCGGCCTTCGGTGACGCCGTCGGTATAGAAGGCGAGAAGCGCCTCCGGCTCGAGTACGACGGTGTCGTCGTGGAGGGGTGGATCGTCCAGAACCCCGATGATCGTGCCGGGTCGACCGGCAAACGCCGCGTCTCCCGCACCCGATACGTACACCGGCAGCGGGTGCCCTCCCGAGGAGAACGTCACCTCGAACGATCGCTCGTCGCGCGGCGCCACACGGGCGAACAACACCGTGCAGAAGGTGTCGCCGAGCTGGCGGATCATCGCCTGGTTGAGGAGGTCGAGGATCCCGTGCGGCTCCTTGGCCTGCATCGCCGCCGCCCGCAAGGTGTAGCGGGCGAGTGCCGTTACCGCAGCCGCCCCCGCTCCCTTGCCGCGCACGTCTCCGATCACCACCGCCCAGGCGCCATGCGCGATCTCGAAGACGTCGTAGAAGTCGCCGCCCACCTCGTCTCCTGCTCCCGCGGGCCGGAAGGCGGCGCCCACGTCGAGATGCGGGATCTGCGGAGGCGTCGGAGGGATGAGGCTTGCCTGCAGCGTCTGCGCCAGCGCACGTCCCCGCGCCTCGGACTCCTCGGCGCGCCGGCGCGCCCTCATCAGCTCCCGCTCGTACTCCCGCCGATCCTCCGCCGGGAACAGGGCGATCCGCACCACCTCGCCGTCGGAGTCCTCTCGCACCACCGCGTTCACGAGCGCCGGCAACCTTCGACCGTCTGCGGCCACGACGTCGACCGCGATCTCTCGCGCGAACCCCTGCATGCTGAGGAGAGGTGCGTAGTGGGTCTCGTGATAGATGCGCCCACCGGGCGTCAGGAGGTCGGAGAACCTCTTCTCCCCGACGACGTCGTTCGCGGCGTATCCCGTCCACTCCAGGAAGGCGCGGTTCACCCGCAGGATCAGGCCCTTCATCGTCGTCGAGATCTGCGCGCAGGCAGCGTTCTCGTAGAGGTCCTCGAAGTCGCTCTCGCGCAAGGTCTCGCCCCTAAAGGAACGACTTCATGGCTGCGACCGTCTGCTCCGGCGCGCTCAGGTTGGGACAGTGTCCCGTGGCGTCGAGGAGAGCGAACTCGCTGTCCGGCACGTGTTCGTGCACGTAGCGCCCGACCGAAACCGGGGCGATGGCGTCGTCGCTGCACTGGAGCACGAGCGTGCGGACCTTGACGTGCGGAAGGTCGGCGCGGTTGTCGGACGTGAACGTCACGTGGGCGAAGTGCCTCGCGATATCGGGATCGGTCCGGCAGAAGCTGTTGGTCAGCTCCTCCGCCAGCTGCGGGCGACCCGGATTGCCCATGATCACCGGCGCGATCGCGCTCGACCATCCGAGGTAGTTGCTGTCGAGCGACTCGAGGAGCTCCTCGATGTCGGACCGATTGAAGCCGCCGATGTAGTCGCCGTCGTTGATGAAGGAAGGCGACGGCGACACCATGATGAGGCTCGCGAAGCGGCTCGCATCCCGCTTCACAGCCAGCGCACCGATCATCGAGCTCACCGAATGCCCGACGAAGATCACGTCCCTCAGGTCGAGCTGCTCGCAGATCTCGAGCACGTCCTGCGCGTAACCGTCGAGGGACGAGTACTTCTCCCGGTCGTAGGCGGAGATGTCGGAGCCGCCGGCACCGACGTGATCGAACAGGACGATCCGGTAGTTGTCTTCAAACTCCGGATACACGAAACGCCACATGTTCTTGTCGCACCCGAAGCCGTGGGCGAACAGCATCGGCTGCCCGTCTTCCGGCCCGAGGAAAGAGATGTTGTTCCGTTCGATGACGTTCACGGCGGCAGCCTAAGCCCTGTGACCGCCGCTCGGCGGCGTGCCCGATTCAGACCGTCGTGTCGTCCTCGTCGCCCTCGTCGTCGTCTTCCTCGATCGACCATTTGAGCTGGAACTCGATCTCTTCCTCGCCCTCCTCGCGCTCGTGCTCGATCGAGAACTCGGCGCGCCGCGGCACCCTGATGCGCTCGCCGGCGATCTGGATCCGGAAGGGCCTCTCCCGCTCCAGGGCGTCGGCCAGGCGCCTCAGCTTGGCCACAACCTCCTGGGTCGAATAGACCTTCTCTACGTCGCGCTCTCCGGCCACGATCCGGCTCCTTCCACTCCGCCTTCCGAGAACGCGCGGAAGATACCCGACCTCCCTACGGCGCCGGCTCCGGGAGCTTGTGCTCCTCGACCCACTCGTCGATCTCCTCCCACCACGAATAGAGCCACTCGATCACTTCGTCCTCGGTGCGCGGCACCTCAGCGGCGGGGATGCGCCAGTAACGGCCGTCGATCGGATCGTCGAGCGGGATGCGCCGCCACAGCTGTTTGAACGAGCCGAGCTCCTCGAGGACGGAGTGCGCGACGAACACGACGTCGGCTTGAGGCGCGTTGGTGATCGCCGCCATCGGCCCGCGGTGTCGCGGCGGAAGCACATGCAGCATCCCCTCGGCGCGCTCCGCATGCCGATCGAAACCCTTCTTCCGCAGGTAATCGATCGCCTTCCGTCGCAGCCGCTGCGTGAAGTCGCGTCCCTCGGGAAAGAGGACGAACGCATCCTGATCCCCGAGGTTCTCGGCGAGATCGCCGATCGCCGCCACGTAGCGGTCGCTCTTCGACTTCTCGTGCCGGATGAAGCGGTTCGGCAGCCGGTTGAACATCGTGTCGAACAGCGGATCCCACTGAAGCTTCGCCAGCATCACGATGCGCGGCCTGCGGTTGAAGGCGATCATCATCGTCCCGATCAGCATCAACGAGTTCCCCGGTCCGGCGTGGCGCGAGAAGACGAGCACCGGGCCGGGTTGTGGGGCGCGCCGCTCCTCGATGTTGATCCGCAGCCCGAGCAGCAGCGCCACCGCCCGGTACATGAGCTTCAGATAGAACGTCATGAGGCGGTAGTGGAGGTCGAGCGAGCGCTCGCTCTTGATCCGGAGTCCGAAGCCCGACCAGATCCACAGGGCGAACAGGACGACGAGGCCGCCGGCTTCCATCACGAGGAAGAAGACGGCGAACGACACGAGCCGGAGCGTTCGCCAGTTGCCCGGCACGACGAGGTCGGCGAGCGCGGCCAGAACGAGGAACACGGGCGAGATCGCGATCAGCGCGAGGCAGATCACGAGCACGAGTGGGGCGACGATCAGGCGGCGCAACCACTTCGGCGGCACCCGGTCCATCGCCCCTCCTCTATGCGCCGGCGGCGGAGCGGCCGACCCCGGCACCGTCGAGGTACGCCGCGCTGGCCTCATGCGCGGCCCGGATGTGCCGCACGATCGACTTGAAGTTCTTGTAGCGGAGCTGCTCGAAGCTGTCGAAGCGCGGTGCGGTCTCACCCGCCGGCAGCACGTGCGCAACCACACCCTCCGGCAGAGACACGATGTCGCGGGCGAAACGGTGGCGGCGCGCCACCTCGAACGCCACCATCCCCACCTGCCACGGGTTGCGGGGAACCGTCAGGGGGCGTTCGATCCGCCCCACGTGGAGGACGAAGATCTCCCGCGCGCCCAGCTCGACCGCGCGCGCCACCGGGATGCTGTTCACGACGCCGCCGTCGATGAAGTGCTCGCCGTCGATCTCGATGGGCGGGAGGATGCCCGGCACCGCGCACGAAGCGAGGATGGCGTCGACCAGCGGGCCGTCGTCGAACCAATGCTCCGCGGCTCGTTCGATCGACGCGGCGACACACTGGAAGGGCACGGTGAGGTCGGCGAACGTCTTCGCCGGCAGAAGCCGCTCGATCAGGTCGCGCAGCGGCTCGTTCGACTGGAGCGAGGTGCGAGTGCGGACGAGGTTCCGCGCGCCGGACAGCAGCGTGCCCGAGAACACCTCGCTCTTGTCGAGCGACGTCCAGATCTCCTCGAGCCGCTCGATCGTGTCGATCGTCGGCGCGACCGCGACCGCGGCGCCGTTGAGGGCGCCGATCGAGGTGCCGACGATGAGGTCGGGGCAGACCCCCCGCTCGAACAGGGCTCGGAGCATCCCCACCTCGCACGCACCGAGCCGTCCGCCGCCGCCGAGGACGAACGCCCTCTCGGCGCGCTTCGATGGCCCTCCGCCCACCGGATCAGGC
>DATLFS010000019.1:0-15171 GCA_035540935.1 Actinomycetota bacterium | reverse complement strand
GCCTTGGGCTGGTCGAAGAACGTCTGCATGCGTTGCACGAACCCGAGGTCGCCCGCCACCTTCAGCTTGCGCGTGAGGAGCAACCTCATCCCGTCCGCCTGCCCGGCGACGAGCTTCACGAAATGCACGAGCTTTACGCGGAGGGTGGCCTTGGCATCGTCCGCCTCCTCGAAAGTCGCCCGGCAGGTCCCGTCACGGATGGTGAGGGTGTACGGCATCTCGCCCTCGTCGGTCGCGATCTTCCAGACGACGCGTGCGTCGACCCCCTCCGTGCGGTCGGGCCGGAACCGTTCCTCGAACCCGGCGAAGATGCGGTCGAGTGTCGCGCGCGTCCCCAGCTCTCGGACCCGCTCCTCTATCTCCTTGTCCGACGCGCCGGCGACCATCTGTGCGAATTCCTCGGGGCTGATGTCACTCATCGCTCACCTCCTCCGGCGAGGATCGGCGCTCCGTAGGCGCAACCCGCAACAGATTCCCGACGACGTCTTGCACCACTACGCGCTCCCCTGCCGGGATCGGCTCCGGGCTGGTGGCTCTCAACGAGCGGGTCATTCCCGCGTATTGGACCGCGACACGCCCGATCCGGTCGGGGCCCATACCGAGCGCCGTCGTCCCGTGCATCCCCATCAGCTTCGAGCGGTCCAGCGCGTCGACCACCTCCTCGCGCCGGAGCAGCATCAGGAGGAGCGCCGTGAAGCCCCCGGTGATGAGGGCCGTCACCGCCCCCGCCGCGATCGATGCCCGGCCCATCTCGAAGACGAGCCGGGCGACGAGGCCCCCCGCCCCGAAGGAGGCGGCCGCAGTGAAGGCGACGGGCGTGGCGGTCATCGCGGCGGCGGACATGAAGGACAGCGCGCCCGCCTCCTCGAGGAGGAGCGACAGGATGAGGAGTGCCAGCCCCCCACCGAGCGCGATCCAGAAAATCGCTTCCAGCGTCACCTCATCCCCCACCTGCGCGTCCGATCTACCGGCGGGATCCTATCCACGTCCGGCGCCGGATCGTCAGGGGATCACCCTCCTCATCTGTCTCGCGGCGAACAGAAGCGTCAGCGCCGCCATCGCTGCGAGTGAGACGAGGCCCGGCCAGGTTCCGTCCCAGGTGATCTCCCCGAGGAAGCCCTCTCGTGCCAGCGCAAGCACGTTCGTCATCGGATTAACGCGCGCCACCGCGTGCAGCCATCCCGTCAGGTATTCGAGCGGCATCTGCGCGGTCGAGAGGAAGATCGCGAGGAAGACACCGGTCTGCATCAAGGGCGCGACCTGCTGGGTCTTGAAACGAAGCGCGAGACCGACCGACCACGCGCCCGCTACGAGGGCGATACCGAAGCTCGCGAGTGCGAGGGTCACGACGGTCGCGGCACCGGCGTGGAACGTCGCGCCGGAGACGACCGCTATCACCACGAGCAGCGTGAGCGGGATCGTCGCGCGCAGGACCGACGCGACGATCGGCCCCGCAAGCAGAGCCCCGCGGGTCGCCGGACTCAGAAGGAGGCGGTCGTAGAAGCCGGAGTCGAGGTCGCGGGCGAGGCCCATCCCGGTGGTGATCCCTGCGAACGCGGCGCCCTGCACGGTGGTCATCGGGATGAACCAGTCCAGCGCCTTCTCCGCGGGGAACGCGGGAAGCAGAACCAGTCCCGAGAAGGCGCCTGCCATCGCGATCGTGAGGAAGACCGGCATCACGAGCGACGGGATGAAGGTCGAGAGAACCCTCGGTATGAGCATCAGGCTCCGCGACGCGATCGCCCACGTGATGCGCCGCGAGGAGACGCTGTGACCCACCATCAGGCTCGCTCCGCGAGTCGTCCGGCAAGGGCGCGGCCCGCCATCGTGAACCCGACCAGGAAGATCCCACCGGCGACCGCGAGCGCGACCAGGAACCTGGAAGCACTGAGGCCGGCGATGACCTGATGGCGCAACCCTTCGATCATGTGCGACATGGGGTTGAACGTCGCGACGGTCTTGAACCAACCGCTCATGAGGTCGCGCGGGAAGAACGCGCTCGAGACGAACAGACCGGCGAAGAGCATCGGGAAGGCACCCTGCACGGCCTCGGCCGATCCGGTGCGCAGCGCGAACGCGACCGCGATCGATCCGATCCCCGCCGCCACGGTCGCGGCGGTGACGGCGACGAGCAGCACCGCGACGACACCGCCCTCGACGGTGAGACCGAACAAGATCGTGATCGCGAAGTAGAGGATCCCTTGGAAGAAGCCCAGCGCTGCGGCTCCCGTCACGCGGCCGACGAGTATCGAACCGCGCGGCGCGGGAGAGGCCAGCAGTCGCTCGAAGAACCCGTCCTCGATGTCCGTCGCCATGTCGGCGCCGGCCGCGACCGCGCCGAACAGCGCGCCCTGAATCACGGTGGTCGCGACGACGAACTGGAGGAACGACTCGACGGGCGGGAAACCTGGGATCGTCGTCGTTCGGTCGAAGGCCGCCGAAGATAGAGCGAGGAACAACAGCGGGAACAACAGCGACGGGACGACGGCGGTCGGTCTCCTGATCGTGTTGATCACGGCGCGCCGTCCGAGCGCGGCGTACTGCGTCAAGGCCGTCACTTCGCCTCTGCATCCTCCAGCGACGGGTTCTCGGCACCCTCCAGACGATGGCCCGTCGCCTGCAGGAAGACGTCGTCGAGATTCGGTGTCCGGAGTTCGAGCCCCGCCACCTCCACCCCCGCCTCCTCGAGCGCGCGGGCGACGGCCGCGACCCGCGAGGCTCCTCCCGCGAGCCGC
Source organism: Actinomycetota bacterium (assembly GCA_035540935.1). GTDB lineage: Bacteria > Actinomycetota > CADDZG01 > CADDZG01 > WHSQ01 > DATLFS01. Next base: position 12,436 of record DATLFS010000019.1, on the reverse strand, counting down.
ACCGCTACGTGGCCGGGCGCGTCCGGGATGGGCTCGCCGAATTGGAGGAGCGCCGCCTCGGCCGCGAGTGCATCCGCATCGGCCGGCAGCGCCACCCGCAGCGCCGGTTCACCCACCCGCGCCTTCAGCTCGGCGGGAGTCCCCTCCGCAACGATGCGGCCGTCGTCGATGATCGCGATCCGTCCGGCCAGCCGGTCCGCCTCCTCCATGTACTGCGTCGTGAGGAAGACGGTGGTGCCGCCCTCTCTGTTCAACGTGCGCACCTCGTTCCAGAGCGCGGCGCGCGAGGTCGGGTCGAGGCCCGTCGTCGGCTCGTCAAGGAAGAGAACCTGAGGCTCGTGGATCAGAGAAAGCGCGAGGTCCAGCCTGCGCCGCATCCCTCCCGAATAGGTGCCGACGCGTCGGTCGGCCGCGGCCGTTAACCCGACCGTCTCGAGGAGGCGCTCGCCGCGATGACGACCCTCCTCCTTCGGGATGCCGTGCAATACCGCTTGGAGGCGCAGCAGCTCCCTGCCGGTCATCAACGGGTCGATCGCGGCGTCCTGCAACGCGACGCCGATCGAGCGTCGTACGGCGTCGGCATCGGCCACCACGTCGTATCCCGCGACGCGAGCGCGACCGGCCGTCGGCTTGAGAAGGGTCGTCAGCATCCGGACGGTGGTCGACTTTCCGGCGCCGTTCGGCCCGAGGAAACCGAAGATCTCGCCGCTCCGGACCTCGAGATCGATGCCGCGGACGGCTTCGATCGAGCCGAACCGGCGGACGAGGGCCTCCGCGACGATGGGCCGTCCCTCCGACTGCGTCATCACACCTCCTCGCGGCCACCGAAACCGGGACGATGCCGTCGGGCAACAGGTGGCCGGCCGCACGTATTCCCGGACCCGCCCGGCCGCCGCCGCGTCCTACACTCGCCCCCGTCATGGACCACGTCGTCGTTCGCAAGCTCGAGCACCTTACGGGCAACGGGTCGCGTCCTCATCTCGGTTTCGCGGTCGAGACGCGGGACCGGCCCGGCCCCGCGCACAAGAACGGGGCGTTCCCCGACGACGCGGTCTGGGTCCAGCTACACGGTGGCCTGTTCGTCGCACGGGCGCGCGTCGAGCTCTGCTGGACCGGCGAGTACGCCCGGATCGGCGAGGTGCGTCGGCGCACGCACGGCGCGCCGATCTACGACGTGCTCGATTTTTGGCGGGGGCGGCCGAAGTTCGGCTACGCCGCCGTTGCATCGCTCAAGGCAGAGACGTGGATCGAACCGTTCTGGGCCGGTCCGCGGACCTACGGATACGAGTGGATCCTGCTCGACGACGACAAGAAGCGCGCCTCCTGGCTCGACCACAAGCCGCCGCCGCGCGGCGGCAGCGACCTGCCCGAGGCGTTCCGAGCGCACTTCGGCACGACGCCGTGACACGCGGCAGCAACCGGCCCGTCCTCATCGCTGCGACGGGCGCGCTCTGCATCGCCTTCTCCGCCATCTTCGTGCGTCTCGCGGACGTCTCGCCGTCTACGGCCGCGGTCTATCGCTGCGTCTACGCGCTTCCTGCCTTGGGAGCTCTCGCGCTCTGGGAGCGTCGCCGGTACGGCCCGCGGGGCGCCGGTCAGCAACGTCTTGCCCTGATCGCGGGGCTCCTGTTCGCGGCCGACCTCATCTTCTGGCACAACGCGATCGACTACGTGGGCGCCGGACTCGCCACCGTCCTCGGCAACACTCAGGTCGTCCTCGTGGGACTGCTGGCCTGGCTCGTCCTCGGCGAGAAGCCTTCTGCGCGGCTCCTCCTCGCGACCCCGGTCGTGATGGTTGGGGTCGTGTTCATCTCCGGCGTCGTGGGCGAAGGCGCGTACGGCTCCAATCCCGCGCTGGGCGTCCTCTACGGCGTCCTGACCGGCATCGCTTATTCGGGCTTCATCCTGATCCTCCGGCAGGGCAACAAGGACATCCGTCGTCCGGCCGGACCGCTGTTCGACGCAACGCTCGTCGCCGCCCTTGCCTCGACCGCTGCCGGATCGGCCCTGGGCGACCTGACCCTCGAGCCGGTGTGGCCCTCCCACGGCTGGCTCATCGCGCTCGCGCTGTCGAGCCAGGTGCTCGGCTGGCTCCTCATCTCGGTGTCACTGCCGCGCCTGCCGGCGGCGTTGACCTCGGTCGTGCTCACGCTGCAGCCGCTCGGGTCGGTCCTCCTCGGCATCGTGCTCCTGGGAGAGGAACCGTCCGGAGTGCAATTGGCGGGAGGAGCCGTCGTGGTCGCGGGGTTGATCGTCGCCACCGTCCGCAGGCCGGATCGCGCCCCGGTGGCGCCGCTCGAGGGCGCGCCTCCGGAGAGCGGGCAGGCGGGAGGCTAACGGTGGAGCCGTACGACGTCACGCTTGCGGTGGCGGGGCTCGCGGCCTTGGGCGTCGCTTTGCTGCCGCGGCTGCTCCACGACCTTCCGCTGTCTTTCCCCGTCATCTACGTCCTGGCGGGGGTCGCTCTCTTCACCCTGCCGACGGGGCTCGTCCCCCCGCACCCGCTCGACTACCGCTCGCTGACGGAACGCCTCGCAGAAGCTGCGGTCATCGTTGCTCTCATGGGTGCCGGGCTGCAGCTCGACCGGCGGATCGGCCTGCGCTCGTGGTCCTACACGTGGCGGCTGCTCGGCATCACGATGCCGCTCACGATCGCCGCGACCGCGGCCCTCGCCTGGCTCATCGGCGTGCCTGTGCCCGCCGCCATCCTTCTGGGCGCGGCTCTGGCTCCGACCGACCCGGTACTTGCCTCCGACGTGCAGACGGGCGGCCCGGGGACGGGCGAGGAGGACGAGGTCCGGTTCACGCTCACCGCAGAGGCAGGGCTGAACGACGGCCTCGCATTCCCGTTCACCAACATGGCGCTCTTGATGGGGCTCGCAGGCATCGCGCCGGCGAACTGGATCGGCGAGTGGCTGTTGGTCGAGGTGCTCTACAAGATCGCCGGAGGCATCGCCGTCGGTTGGATCTTCGGATGGCTCATCGCGCGGCTCGTGTTCGGAAGAGGGGCACGGACGCGCCTCGCCGAAACATCGGAGGGCCTCGTTGCGCTCGCCGCCACCTTCCTCGCCTACGGCGTCGCCGAGCTCCTCCATACCTACGGATTCATCGCCGTGTTCGTGGCCGCGCTGGCACTGCGCGACTACGAAAGGGAGCACGAATATCACGGCGTGCTCCACGACTTCTCCGACCAGGCGGAACGACTGCTGTCGGCGGTTCTCCTGATACTGCTCGGCGGCGCGGTCGTCGGCGGGATCCTGCTGCCGCTCACTCTCCCCGCGGCTCTCGTCGGCCTCGCTATCGTCTTCCTCGTTCGTCCGCTGGCGGGGCTCGCCGGCCTAACCGGCGCCCGACTTCCGCTGCGCGAACGGTTCACGATCTCCTTCTTCGGCATCCGCGGCATCGGGTCGATCTACTACCTAGCTCACGCCCTCTCGGAGCGTGCCTTCCTCGACGAGGAACTCCTGTGGGCGATCGTCGCGTTCGTCATCCTGTTGTCGATCGCGGTGCACGGCGCTACGGCGAAGGCCGCGCTCGATCGGCTCGAGGACCGACGAGCCGCGTGACCTCCGACGTCCGGCGCGCGCTCGGCGCGATCTTCGTCGCCCGTACCGCGATCACGGGCGGTCTCCGCGTGGTCTACCCGTTCCTCCCGGCGATCGCCCGCGGCCTGGGCATCCCTCTGGCCACGCTCGGGAACCTGATCGCGCTGCGCAACCTCGGCGGCGTCGTCGCACCCGCAGCCGCGCGGCTTGCGGAGAGCGTGGGCAGGCGATCGCTCATGGCCGCCGCTACCGCGATCGCCGGGGTCGGATGCCTGCTCACGGCGATAGCGCCCGGGGTGGCGGTCGCGGGCGTCGGCCTCGTGATGGTCGGTATCGCCAAACCCGCCTTCGACGTGCCGATGCAGTCGTGGCTCGGCGACCGGGTCGCGTACGAGGAGCGAGGTCGCGTCTTCGGCCTGAGCGAGTTCACGTGGTCGCTGGCGCTCCTCGTGACGGTTCCCGTCTCCGGGTTCCTCATCACCGCCACCGACTGGCGCGCTCCCTTCCTGCTCGTGGCGATCTTCTGCGCCGCCGGCGTCGTCGCGGTGTTCCTCGGCATCGATTCGGATCGTCCGGCGCGCCGCGTTCGTCGCCCGCTCGTTCTGCGCTCGTTCCACTTCTGGATGCTCGCCTGCACCTTCTCGTTCTCGGTGGCCGCGGAGCTCCTGTTCCTGGTCTACGGCCGCTGGCTCGAGGACGACTTCGGGATGACGATCGGCGCGATCGGCGTCTTCACCCTCCTCGTGGTCGCGTCCGAGACGGTGGGAGAGGGTTTGGTGACGGGCGTCGCCGACCGGATCGGACTGAAGCGCATGGTGATGCTCGGCCTTCTCGGTTCGGCCGTCGCCTACGCCTCCCTCGGATACGTCGGCTCTTCACTGGCGGCGGCCGTCGTCGTGGTCGTCGGGTGGTTCGTCACGTTCGAGGTGACGATCGTGGCCGCGATCCCCTTCACCAGCGAGCTCGCGGCCGAATCGCGCGACCGGCTGCTCTCTCTGCTCTCGGTCGTCGTGGTCGGCGGTCGCGCCGTCGGCGCGGCGCTCGCCGGGCCTTTGTACGAGTTCGGCCGTATGCGCGCGACGGGCCTCACAGCCGCGGCGCTCGTCCTGATCGCGGCTGCGTCCCTCGTGAAAGTGCCGGACCCCGGTCTGGCTCCCGACCCCGTCGACTACGGGGTCCACTGACTAGACCAGCGGCCGGTGCCGCTCGATGATCCCTTTCAGGTCCAGTCCTGCGGGGAGCGTCCCGAAGGCGCGCCCGTAGTCGCCGCCGAGGCGAGACGCGGTGAAAGCCTCGGCCACCGCCGCATCGCCGTATGAAAGAAGCAACGCCCCCTGGAGCGCGCTAGCCATCCGCTCGACGACACGGCGCGCCCGTACCTCTGCCTCCGCCGGGTCCGACAGCTGAGACTGCAGATCGCGCACATACGCGTCGTAACGCTCGTCCCGGCCGCGCGCCTCCTCGAGCTCGGCCATGAACGCATCGAGGGAGGCCGGTTCCCGCACCACGGCGCGCAGCACGTCGAGCGCATTCACGTTGCCGGACCCTTCCCATATCGAGTTGAGCGGAGCCTCACGGTACGCGCGCGCCATCGGCCACTCCTCGACGTAGCCGTTGCCGCCGAGCGCTTCGAGTGCCTCCGCGGTGTGGAACGGACCGATCTTGCAGATCCAGTACTTCGACACCGCCGTTGCGATGCGCTTGAAGCCGGCCTCCCTATCGTCCTCGGGCGAGCGGTCGAAGGCGCGCGCCAGGCGCATCGCCGTGACGGTCGCCGCCTCGGACTCCACGCACAGATCGGCCAGCACGTTCTGCATCAACGGCTGGTCGATGAGGGCCTTGCCGAAGGCGCGCCGGTGGGCCGCGTGATGGGTCGCGTGCGCCACCCCGTACCTCAGCAGCGCGGCCGACCCGATGACACAGTCGAGCCGCGTGTGGTTGACCATCTCGATGATCGTGCGGACGCCGCGGCCCTCTTCACCCACGAGGAAGGCCGTGGCCTCGTGGAACTCGACCTCGCTCGAGGCATTCGATCGGTTTCCGAGCTTGTTCTTTAGCCGTTGGATATGGAAGCCGTTCCGCTCTCCTCCGGGCAGGACGCGCGGCAACAGGAAGCACGAAAGACCGGCGTCTGTCTGGGCCAGCACGAGGAAGGCATCGCTCATCGGCGCGGAGCAGAACCACTTGTGCCCCGTGAGGGCGAAAGCGCCCGACCCGATCGGTCGCGCGGCGGTCGTGTTCGCCCGCACGTCCGACCCACCCTGCTTCTCGGTCATCGCCATCCCGCAGAGCGCGCCGCGCTTCGACGCCGGGTCGACGAGGCGCGGATCGTACTCGAGCGACGTGAGGCGCGGCTCCCACTCGCGGGCGAGCTCGGGCGTCGACCGCAGTGCCGGGACCGCCGCGTACGTCATAGACACCGGGCACCCGACGCCCGACTCGACGTTGGAGAGGACGAACATCATCGCCGCGCGCGCCACGTGCGCGCCGGGACGGGGCTCGCGCCACGGCAACGCGTGGATGCCATGTTCGACCGCGAGCCCGAGGAGCCGGTGCCAGGAGGGATGGAAATCCACCTCGTCGATGCGCCGGCCGAAACGATCATGGGTGCGGAGCGCCGGAGGGTTCTCGTTGGCGAGGGCGCCGGCTTCGATCAGCTCGGGCGTGCCGGCGAGGCGGCCCAGCTCCCGCATCCTCTCCGACGCCCATCCCGCGCCCTCACGCTCGACCGCTTCGACGAGCGGCCGGTTCTGCTCGTAGACGTCGTAGCCGTGCAGCGGAGGCGCCTGGTTCTCCACCCGATGCGTCTCGAACCGGGGGTCCATGGCGGCAGTCAACCACGGCCCGGCTGCGGGTGTCACGGCTGTGGGCCCGACCCCTTCAGGTCGTCGTAGCGGGGGCGCTTCAGCTCGAAGAGGCCTTTCGCCACCTCAACGTAGCCGGAGCCGCCGAGGCGTCCGACCGGGTTCAGCTTCCGCACGTCGATGCGGCCGTCGCTCAGAATGGCCTCGTCAATGTGGATCCGCACGACCTCGCCGAAGGCCATGTTCCCCTCCCCCATCGAGACGACGTCGCGGAGCCGGCACTCGAAGGCTGCCTTCGCCTCCTCGACGCGCGGCGGCTTCACCACGGTCGAAGGAGCCGCGGTCAACCCCGCCCAGTCGAACTCGTCCTCACCGGGTGGGAAATCGGCCGCGGTCACGTTCATCTTGCGGACGACGTCGACGTCGACGATGTTGACGACGAACTCGCCGGTGTTCCGCACATTTGTGAGCGTGTCCTTCACGCCGGTCGAGGTGAAGTGCAGGATCATCGGACGCGCCGACATGACGTTGAAGTAGGAGTGTGGAGCTAGGTTCCGCCGCCCCTCGGGCGAGATCGTCGAGATCCACGCGATCGGGCGCGGCACGACGAGCGACGTCAGCACGAAATACCCGCGGCGGCCCTCCAGCTCGGAAGCCGGATCGATCTCGACGAAGCCCACGCTCGCTCCCCTTCCGGTCGGGTCGCGAGACGCTACCGCGGAGGCAGCTCGTCTATTCGACGGTGATCTCGCCGCACTGGCCGATGCAGAGGCCGCCGACGAGCTCGGAGTGACCCTGGATATCGCAGCGGTAGGGGTAAGACCCCGCCTTCTTGAGGCGCAGCTTCGCCGACCCGCCCGCCGGGACGTGCAGCGTCTTGCCCTCGAGCGGCCCCCCGTAGAAGGTCACGTGGTGCGTCGTCGAAGTGGGATTCCGCCACACGACGCGGTCCTTGCGCGCCACGTCGACGGCAGCCGGATCCCACCTCCACGTCGGCCCGAAAGGACCTCCCGCGGCCGCGACCTCGTGCGTGCTCGTTCGAGCGGCGGCCGGCGAGAGCACCGCCGCGAGAGCGATCGCGGCTACGGCGACAGATAGACGGCGCATGACGGAACGTTCGCCGCCGCTCCCTCGCTCTCCTTCCCGGTACCATGCGCCGATGCGACGGCACCGTTTCTCCGGCGTGGAAGAGGTCAGGCGCCGGCTCGAGCAGGTGGGATACCTATCGGACGACGCCCTGGCAACCGTCGTCCTGCTCGCCGATCGGCTGGACAAGCCGCTCCTCGTCGAGGGACCCGCCGGCGTCGGCAAGACGGAGCTGGCGAAAGCCATCGCCGCGGCTCTCGGCATCTCGCTCATCCGGCTCCAGTGCTACGAGGGGGTCGACGAGGCGAAGACCCTGTACGAGTGGAACTACAAGAAGCAGCTGCTCAGGATCCAGGCCGGTCCCGGCGAGTCGTGGAGCGACGTCGAGGAGGACATCTTCTCCGAGCCCTTCCTGTTGGAGCGGCCCGTGCTCAGGGCGATCCGTTCCGAGGAGCCGGTCATCCTGCTGATCGACGAGGTCGACAAGCTCGACGTCGAGGCGGAGGCCCTTCTCCTCGAGGTGCTCTCCGACTGGCAGATCACGGTCCCCGAACTGGGAACGGTGAGCGCGCGCGAGATCCCCTTCGTGGTGCTGACCTCTAACAACGACCGCGAGCTCTCCGAAGCGCTGAAGCGGCGCTGCCTATATCTGCACCTCGACTACCCCGATCTCGAACGTGAGCGCGCGATCGTCCTGGCGCGGGTTCCGGAGATCACCGAGACCCTCGCGACGCAGGTCGTGTCGGTCGTGCGCAGCATCCGCGACCTGGAGCTCAAGAAAGCACCTTCGATCGCGGAGACCCTCGACTGGGCGAGAACGCTCCTCCACCTGAACGTCTCGACGCTCGACGACGACACGCTGGCGCGCACCCTGCCCGTCCTGCTCAAGTTCCGAAGCGATCTCGAGAAGGCGGGCAGACACCTCAAGATCGCGCCCGAGCACTCGGGCAACTGACGTGCTGGACCGCCTCCTCGGCTTCGAGCGGGCGCTTCGCGAGGCAGGCGTTCCCGTCTCCACCGGTGAGGGCCTCGACGCCATGCGCGCTCTGGAGCACGTCAACGCGGCGCGCCGCGACGACTTCAAGGCCGCGCTCCGAACGACGCTCTGCAAGAACGTCTCGCATCAAGACGCGTTCGACCTTCTGTTCGACCTCCATTTCCAGACCGCCCTGCCCGAACGGGAGGACCCGGCCGACGAATCGCTCGACGGGCTCATGCACGAAGTGGCCGAGGCGATCGCAGGCGGCGACGAGGAGGCGCTTCGCCGGCTCGCGGTGAGGAGCGTGGGAGCGCTCGGCCGCATCGAGGGCGCGCCGACCGGCACGTGGTTCTCCTACTACCAGGTGGTGCGCACGCTCGACCTGCCGGTGGTCCTGGGGCACGCGCTGAGGGCGGCGGCCCGACCCGACGACTCCGAGCGCGCCGCGCTGCTCCGCCGGGAAGAGTTCGAACGGCGCGTGCGCTCGTTCAAGGATGCGTTGCTGAGGGAGACGCGGCGGCGCGCCGTGGCCGAGAAGGGGCCCGAGGCGGTGGCCCGCTACGCGGTTCGGCCCCCGCTCGAAGAGGTGGGTTTCCTCTCTGCCACGCAGGACGAGCTCGTCCGCATGCGGCGCGCCGTCCGCCCGCTGGCGCGGAAGCTCGCCGCCCGCGTCGCGCTCAAGCGGCGGCGATCACAGCGCGGCGTCGTGGACATGCGCCGGACGATCCGCCGCTCGCTCTCGACGGGAGGCGTTCCCTTCGCGCCGGCGGTACGGCATCGCCCTCCACATCGCCCGGAGCTCTTCGTACTCTGCGATGTCTCGGGGTCCGTGGCGCGCTTCGCCAGGTTCGCCTTGATGCTCACTCACTCACTCGGTGCGCAGTTCGAGCGCGTCCGATCGTTCGCTTTCGTCGACGTCGTCGACGAGATCACGTCGCTGTTCTCCGGAGAAGACTTCGCCGAGGCGGTCGAGGACATGCACCGGAAGGCCGACGTTGTGCAGGCCGACGGCCGTTCCGACTACGGCACCGCGCTCCAGGACTTCGCGGCGCGGTTCGCCGGAGAGCTGTCGCCGAAGTCGACGGTTCTGATCCTCGGCGACGCACGCACCAACTACCGGACGCCGCGGGACGAGGCGCTGGCCGAGATCGCAGGCCGAGCGCGGCACGTCTACTGGCTCAGCCCCGAACCGGCGGGCGACTGGGACACCGGCGACTCCGCCGCGTCCGTCTACGCCGCGCGGATCGACAAGATGGTCGAGGTAAGGAACCTGCGGCAGCTCGAGGACTTCGTCAGCGCCGAGCTGTGACGCGCAGAACGTCGATGCCGCGCACGATGTCGATCGAATAGACGATCTCGTCGGTGATCCAGTAGGAGGCGATCGTCGAACCACCCGCGGGCAGGAAGTAGCCGACCTCGCTGATCCTGCCGCGCTCGTCTACGTCGAGAAGCCTGGTGCCGTGCTCGAAGAAGGCGGAAGCGACGAGACCGCCGTTGCGGAAGTTCGGGTGCGGGTCGAACCACATGTTCGTGCACCCGAACGCGCTCAGGGCCGGATTACCGTCGGAGTATGTGCCGTTCGTCACGCGGTATTCGTCGATGAGCGTGAACGAGCGGGTCTTCTTCCACTTGGACGCATCCCACGTCATGAACGCGCCGTTGGTCTCGTTGCAACGGGGCGTCAGGGGCGTCTCGCCCTGGACGAGGAGGAAGCGATCCTTCGCCCGGCGCGGCCAGTGATTCGAGTGGATCAGGCGGCCGTCCGGCGTGATGCCGAGCGCACGGAGCTTCGGCTTCGCCGGGTTCTTGCGGGCGTCGAGCAGCCGGATCTGCCGCGACGCCGTCACGACCAGGCCGGGTGCGACCTCGGTGGTGTCGAAGCCGTCACCCCGCTGCATCCCCGGAGCCCAATCGCCCGCCAACACCGGCTTGGCGGGGTCGCGGAGATCCACGATCGAGCCCATAGCGCCGTACGCCCAGCGACATCCAAGGACGCACGTGAAGGTGTGGTCGATCAGACCCGGCAGCACGGCTATCTCCGTCGGCTGCGTCTTGTCACTCACGTCCCAGACGTGCAGGCCCCCGCGGACCTGATCGTCGGACAAGAGAAGGATCTTGCCGTTCGTGTCGACGTCTTCGTTGGCGAATTGGAAGGCATAGGGGGTCGTGCTGAGCCGTACCGGCTCGAGCGGGTCGGAGACGTCGTAGATCGAGAGCCGGGTGGAGCCGGCAACGTAGAGGTGGTCGCCCACATGGCGAGCGCCGGTGGGAAGACCGGCGTCGTACGGTACCGTCCGCACCCACTCGATGTTGTCGCTCGCCACGCCGGTCGCGCCGGCGGGGAGCGCCCCCGGTGCCAGACAGAGCACCGCCAGAACCCCGATAAATCTCCGCATCTCCATCCCTAGTTCGCCGTCCGAGCCCCCCTCCCTTCCGGGCACGGAGGCCGCACGCCCCGGTAACGCCACGGCGGGGCGGGATGGGGTGTGATAAGGATTCTCGTCGGAACCGACGGACTGGGAGGTTGCGAGTGAATAGGAGCGAGCTCGTCAGCGCCATCGCCGAGCGCACCGGACTGGACTCGAAGTCGGTCGACAGCGCCCTCAGGGGCTTCTACGAGGTCGTGGCGAACGTGGCCGCGACCGGCCAGGACAAGATCACGATCCCGGGGTTCCTGTCCTTCGAGCAGGCCCAGCGGTCGGCCCGCACGGGTCGCAACCCGCAGACGGGCGAGGAGATGCAGATCCCGGCCACCAAGACGGTCAAGGTGAGCGTGGGTTCGAAGCTCAAGAACATCGCCGCCGGCAAAGACTCGGCGCCCTAGAACGCCCTCTGCGAGCGGGCGGCGTTCCGGCGCCGCCCGCCGCCAGTTCCCCACCGGTCCCGCCACTCCAGCCGCACCCGGCGCATGATCCGCACCTCGGCAGTCATCCCTGCTGCGACGTCGGCGGGATGTTGGCGTTCATCCGGAAGAAGTTGTCCGGATCCCAGCGATCCTTCAAGGCCTGCAGCCGAGACAGACGATCGCCATACGCCGTCTCGACGCCGGAGGCGCCCTCGTCGGAGAGGAAGTTCGTGTAGACGCCCGTGGCGTGGGGTTCCAGCGCGGCCCATCCCTCGCGCACCCATTGCCTGTGTTCGTCGCCGTCGGGATGGTTCGGAGGCCACGCGGCCATGAGGTTCAGATCGAATCCCACCTCCCGCCGGCCCACCGCCGTCGCGTCGGCGTCGACCCGCGTCACCGCGCCCCCCACCGCCCAGCCGTTCATCTGCCAGAACGGAGCCGACGCGACCGAAACGCGCTGCATCATGATCTCGATGACGTCGTCGTTGATGGCGGGCAGGCGATGGGATTTCCAGTAGTAATGACGTCCGTGCGGCGCGCCCGCGTCGAGCATCGATTGGATGAACAGGTACGGAACGGGGCGGATCGCATCCGCGAACGGCGAGCCGATCGCCCTCAGGGGAGCGATCACCTTCTCCCCCTCGCTCGGATCCCCCGCCCAAACGAGGATGAGGGCGACCATCGGTTTCCCTATGCGGTCCAACGGGATGAAAGGAGCCGGTGGCGCGAGAGTCACCGCGGGGCTTATCCCCAGCGCGTCCGGAACGTCCGCTGCGATCTCGTTCATCGCCTTCAGCACCGCCGGACCGTCCTCGAGCGGCCACGCGATCGGACCGCCCAGAACCATCGGCCCTACCGGATGGAGGCGGTATTCGAGTGCCGTCGCGATCCCGAAGTTGCCCCCGCCTCCCCGTAGACCCCAGAAAAGCTCCGGCTCCGTCTCCTCGTCGGCGCGCAGGCGCTCCCCTTCGGCGCTGACGAGGTCGACCGAGAGCAGGTTGTCCACCGTGAGCCCATGCTTCCGCATGAGGTGACCGAGACCTCCCCCGAGCGTGAGACCCGCGATGCCGGTGTGGCTGATAACTCCACCCGTCGTTGCAAGAGCGTGCGGCTGTGTGGCTTTGTCGAACTCCGACCACAGCAGGCCGGCAGCGGCTCTCGCGGTGCGCGCCTGGGG
>DATLFS010000018.1:0-17246 GCA_035540935.1 Actinomycetota bacterium | reverse complement strand
ACTGCACCTCGACCGTCAGCGCCCCGTTCGTGTAGTCGAGCGGGCGCGACGGGTTCAGCAGCGCAGCGGCGCGCTTCGACGTCCGGCTCAGCTCGCGAACGACGCCGTTCCAACCGTCCTTGAAGTGACCGAAGCCCACCTCGGCCGGCGGATGAGTCGGAGCGGGAGCCGGGGGCTCCTGCTTCGGCTCGGCGGCGGGTGTCTCCTCCTTGGGCTTCGCCGCACGGCGCGCCGTGGCGCGCGGAGCCGCCGGGGCGCGGACGGCTGCGGCCGGCGCTGCGGCGACCGCCGGAGAAGCCGCGAGGACGTCACCCGCCGATGCCGCGCGAACGAGAGCGACCTCGAACAAGAGACGGTGGTTGGGTGCCTCGCGCATCTCGACGAGCGATCGCGCGAGGAGATCGATGAGCCGGAGCAGGCGCGGCGTAGTGAAACGGCCGGCTTGCGCAGTGAGCGCCGCCCGTTCGTCCTCGGAGACGTCGATCAACGCGTCGGCGTCGGGCGCCGTCTGCAGCAACAGCAGCGAACGGGCGTGGTTGAGCGCCCCGCGCGCCAGCTGGCGGACGTCGGCGCCCTTCGCCACCAGCGAGTGGACGGACCAGAAAACCCCACCCAGGTCGGCGGTGGCGACCGAGTCGAAGAGCTCGCCGAACACGGCTTCGTCGCGCTCGCCCAGCAGGCGCTCGGCGTCATCGACCGTCACCGGCGCGCCGAGGCTCGCCAGCTGGTCGAGGATCGACAACGCGTCGCGCGCCCCGCCGTCGGCGTGACGCGCCACGACCGACGCCGCCGCGGGTTCGATGTCGATCGCCTCGGCCGCGGCGACCTCGAGCAGGTGCTTCTCGAGCACGTCGGTCGCGATCGGGCGGAAGTCGAAGCGCTGCGTACGGGATTGGATCGTCTGCAAGACCTTGTGCGCCTCGGTAGTAGCAAGGATGAACACCACGTGAGACGGCGGCTCCTCGAGCGTCTTGAGGAGCGCGTTGAACGAGGGCGTGGTCAGCATGTGCACCTCGTCGATGACGTAGACCTTGCGGCGGCCACCGGCGGTCGCGAGGGCGACCCCCTGCAGGATGTCTCGCGTGTCTTCGACGCCGGAATGACTGGCGGCGTCCAGTTCGATGACGTCCATCGAGGAGCCGGCCGCGATCGCCACGCAGGACTCGCACTCGCCGCAAGGGCTCGGCGTCGGGCCCTTGGCGCAGTTCAGAGCCTTCGCGAGGATGCGCGCCGTGCTCGTCTTGCCCGTGCCGCGGGGACCGGTGAAGAGGTAGGCGTGTGCCACCCGGTCTTCGACGATCGCGTTCGCCAGCGTGCGAGACACGTGCTCCTGGCCGAGGATCTGATCGAAGGTCTGGGGGCGGTACTTGCGGTAGAGGGAGAGGTGCGCCACCCGCTCATCCTAGTCGGCGGCTATGACGAAGAAAGGTCCGGGAGCGAAGCGCGAAAAAGGTCGTGCGGCCCTCTCTGGACCGCCGGATGGCCGCCGCTTCACCGGCGGCTGGCTCCGGCCGGGCCACCCTGCGGCACTCCCGGGACACCGCTTACGGCTGCTCCCTTCCGGGCCTGACCGGGTTCACGGCTCCGGGTCGCGCAGGACCCGACCATCAACGCTGCCCACCGGAGGCTGCGCGGTCGTCCGACGGCCGCAAGAGGACCATCACCCCGGCCTATCGAGGGTTTCCGGTGTAGGGGACCCCGAGCCCCCCGGCTAGCACGACCACGGAGAACGATAGCGCCGCGGGAGCCGGCGCCGCGCCGCGTCTCAGTGACGGTGGCGAAGCAAGGCCGAGGCGGCGACGCACCTCTGCGGGCCGGGCAGACGGTGCACCTCGAGCGCCACGACGCGGTAGCGCCCTCGCCGGTCTGCGAGACGCAGTTTGAAGGAGCCATCGGCATCCGTGCGCCCCCGGGCTACGACGCGACCACCGGTGGAGACCCGGATCGGGACGTCGCTCCGGCAAGCTTCGAAGCCGGAGTCGACCTCGACCCGTCCACGGACCACGAGATGGCCGCGGAAGCGGGCGCGCACCCTCCGCTCATGAGCGCGCTCCGGTTCCGGCTCCGCCGGCGGGTCTTGGGGAGGTTCCTCAGGTGGATCTTGAGGGTCCTGCGGCGGGTCCTGCGTCGGCGGCGCCGAAGAGGGCGGCGGCTGTGGCGCCGCCGTCGGCGACTGCGGCGGCGGGCTCGGAGGCGGCGGCGCCCCAGTGAGTTGCGGGGCCGGGGTGGCGGTTCCGGTTGGGGACGGCGCAGCTGCGGTTGTGGTTGCCGTCGGGAGCGGCGACACGCGGTTCTTCAAGACCGCGAGCTGCAGGAAGGCCGCTTCGAGGTTCAGACGTCCGGCCGAAACGGTCTTCCCGACCAGGACGGGGAGCTGGTCGGTGCTGGTGATGAGCACCTGGGCCAAGGTGGTCGGCAAGAGGTCCGGATGCGCGCTCAGGAGGAGAGCGGCGGCGCCGGCGACGTGCGGAGCTGCCATAGATGTCCCATTCATGTACGCGTAGGGGTTCGGCCCGTAGTTCGGGGAACTGCAGAGGATCCTCACGTCGTCGAGGTCGACCCCGGAGCCGAGCGGCGCGAGTCCGGTCGACAGACGGAAACGGAGCGCTACCGTTCCTCCTTCGAAGGCAGCCAGATCCGATGAGAGCTTCGTCCACGAGCCGTTCGTGGACCCCGTCCAGCTCGATAACCGCGTCCACTGGCCGTTCCCGCCAGACGCTTCGACCACCAAGCGGTCGTTCGCGCCCCGTAGATCCATCCGGACCGCATACAGGAGCCGGCACCCGGTGACCGCGGTGAGAGAGACCGGCGGCTGCTGTGTGAACGACATCGAGAGGTTCGGCGTCAGCAGGAGGAGACCGTCCGACATGAAGTAGCCGTACTGATCCTGCTCGCGCCGCCACGAGCCGTCTGCCGCCCATCGCGCCTCGAACGGCTGGTCGAAACCATCATCGAAACGCGTCACGAGCTTGGGAACCGCGCTCAGGATCGAGCGCCCCGGAGCACCCAGGTGCACGCGAGTAGCCCCGTAGTTCGAAAACGACGCCATCTGGTCGCGGTTCGTCGTGGCGGCAACGCAGATCAGGTTCGCTGCGGGATAAGCGCAGGGGTATCGGGGAGCAAGATCGACGTTCACGGCTTCGTTACCCGCGGCGACCACGAACAGCGTCTCCGGCCATCTCCCGATCGCGTCCAACAGGGTCTGCGAGAACCCGGGACCGCCCAAGCTCGCGTTCACGACGTCGACCCCGGCCTTACCCGCGTAGTTGAAAGCCGCGGCGATGTCCGAGGTACGACCCGAGCCGTCGACCCCAAGCACGCGTAGAGGGACCATCCGGACGTCCTGCGCGACGCCTGTGATACCGAGGGTGTTGTTCCCTTGGGCACCGATAGTTCCCGCCACATGTGTGCCGTGTCCGTTGAGATCGCGCGGGTCGGAGTCGCCGTCGACCCAGTCCCAACCCCGCCAGTCGTCGATGTAGCCGTTGCCGTCGTCGTCCTTACCGTTGCTTTCGCGGCCGCCGCCGCTCTCTCCGGGGTTGGTCCAGATGCGTCCTGCAAGGTCGGGGTGATCGTGCGCCACGCCGGTGTCGACGACCGCAACCGTCACGGTCGGCGCCCCCTTGCTGTCGCGCCACGCGCGCAGCGCTCGGATGTCCGCCCCCGCGATGCCGGTGTCCCCCAGGATGCTCTGCCCGCTGTTGTTCAGTCCCCACAGCAAAGAGAACAGCTCGTCGTTCGGCGTCTGGCTGGTCCGGTAGATGAAGTCGGGCTCGGCGTACAGCACCCCCGGCACGCCCGCCAGACGGCGCGCCGCGCGGCGGACATCCAGCGGACGCTCGATGCGCACTCTGAACCGCCCGCGGCCGAGCCTCTCGTGGCGGCTCATCCCGGCGTCCTCCAAGATGCGATCGATCTCCGCGAGCGACAACGCCGGATCGAAGGACGCAAGCAACTCTCCCCTCACCGCGTCTTCCCCGGCGAGTCCCTCCGAAGGTTCGCCCCTCCCGTTGCCCTCACCGACAGGCACGAGATCGGTGTCACCTGCAGGCGTGATCGGACGGGAATCAGGCGCCGGCTCTCTATAGGTCCTGAAATCGTGCTCATCCGGGGCGGTCGCGCCGCCGGTCAGGACCAAGGCCGCAGCTCCGGCCGCGGCCACCAAGGCGGCGACGGCGGCCGCACCGGCCCTGGCGCGCGTCGTCATCGGCGAGTCTCTCCCTCGACGAGGACGCGGACATCAGCGGGGCGCGTCGATGATCCCCGGACGGCCTCGGAACCTGTCAGCAACCCTGGACCCCCGCAGACGACGTGAATTAACCGCGGGAGTAACTACCCGTGAAGCTGTCGCCCAACACCCGGGACGCGCCCTGAATCGTGGCGGAGGCGGAGGGATTTGAACCCTCGGACCCTTTCGGGTCACACGATTTCCAGTCGTGCCGATTCGGCCGCTCTCGCACGCCTCCGGGGCGGAGTCTACCGGCCGCCCCAGTCGGTCCCGCGGGAGAACAGGCCGCGGCCCGGCGCGCCGGGCCGCGGGGAGCGGTGGGGGTGGGATTTGAACCCACGGAGGGCGTGAACCCTCAATCGCTTTCGAGGCGATCCCGTTATGGCCGCTTCGGTACCCCACCTCGAGAGGGGCTCAAGTATACGAGTCGGGCCCGGCGCGCCGAGAGGCGAAGAAGGCTCGCAGCAGCCCGGCCGATTCCTCCGCGCGCACGCCGTAGGTCAGTTCCAACCGGTGGTTGAGGCGGCTGTCCTGCACGATGTTGTAGAGCGACAGCGCCGCCCCGGCCTTCGGGTCGGGAGGTCCGTAGACGAGGCGCCGGACCCGGGCGAGCACCAGCGCCCCGGCACACATCGCACACGGCTCGAGCGTGACGTAGAGCGTCGTCCCCTCGAGCTTCCACGTCCCGAGCTTCTCCGCCGCGGCGCGCAGCACCAGGATCTCGGCATGCGCGGTGGGATCCCCCCGGACCTCCCGTTCGTTCCTCGCCGCCGCAACGACTTCGCCATCCCTCACGAGCACTGCGCCGATCGGCACGTCCTCATGGTCCGGCGCCCGGCGCGCCTCGGCGAGGGCGAGCGCCATGAAGTGCTCGTCGGGCTCAACGCTCACGTCTGCTGGCGCCGGCTCTTCCGCTCCGCCACCTTGCGCTTCGCCGCCTCGAACCGCTCCTTGGTCCAGCCGAGAAGATCGTCCGCCCAGTCGTACTCGCGAGCGAGCACCGCGAGCCCCGCGATGTTGAGGAGGAAGGACCAGGGTCCCGGAAGGGGCACCGTCGCGATACCGACCACGATCAACCCCGCGCCCAACGTGGTGAGCGCGACCCGCTTCGCCAGCTCGGCCGGGGTTCGACGGTGGTGCGTCACGCTGCCGTCGGCCGAAGGCACGAAGCGGGAGCCGTCGGTGTCACGTATCGCGGCCCTCTCGCTGCGCGGCGCCAGCTCCGCGAACCGCGAGATGAATTCGCCCACTACCCGCGCCATGTCCCTCGTGTCGACGACCATCTGCACGACGGTCCGCTCTCCCGCCGCATCCTCCATGCACAGCACCGGCCCCCCGCGGGAGTCGCGGTCGACGCCCCAGGAACGAAGGCCCTCCCAGGGGATCGCGACGTCGTCCTTGCGGCTCCACGAGAGGACGACGCGGTGGGAGGTGACGAAGAGGAGCCCCTTGCGGCCGCTGCGCGGGTCCTTCGCCCGCACCCAGTGCAGGACCTCCTCGTCGGCAACGAGATGAGGCCGCGCCCGATCGAGGATCTGCTTCTGGCGCTGCTCCGAGATGAATCGAACGACTCCCACGGGCCCCCGCGGCGTCTGCGGACTCGACGCCGACAGGGTACGGGATACGAGCCGGACGCGGCGGCGCCCCGCCGCAGGATGACGGGGCACCGAGTGCACGCCCGGAGGGATTCGAACCCCCGACCTTCTGATCCGTAGTCAGACGCTCTAATCCACTGAGCTACGGGCGCACGGTCCGATCAAGGTTAGCGCGTGGGGTCACGGGCGCAAACCTCGGCGCGGATCGGGCGGAGGCGCGGGGATTTGAACCCCGGAAGGGGGTGTAACCCCCTTAACGCATTAGCAGTGCGCTCCCTTCGGCCACTCGGGCACGCCTCCGCCGCGCATCATAAGGGAGCGGCCGCTCCGGCCTCATCCCGCAGCCGTTCGAGCGAACGTCGCTCGACGGTGAAGTCGCCACCGAGTCCGTCGAAGGAGATGTAGTCGATCGCGACGAGCACGTCCTCCCGCAGATACAGCACCTGGGCCTCGTAGCGAAGATCCGCCTGGACGAGGAAGGACCCCAATCCCGTCGCGCCTGTGGAGCCGACGGTCGCAACGACGGTTCCCTCGCGAAGCTCGAGCGAACGGCGGTGCGTATGGCCCGCGATCACCGCCCCCACCTCGCCGAGGGAGGCGGAAGCCAGCCTCGCGTCGTGCACCGCGAGCACGTCCGGCCGCGCCGCCACGACGGCGCGAGCCACCTCCTCCGCTTCGGCCGAACGGATCGCGTTCCCCTCCTCCGTCGTGATCTCGTTAGTGGCGGTGAAGGTCGGGTCCGCCCAGCCGAGGATGCGCACGCCGCGCACAGAGACGGTCTCCCGGTCGAGCACGGTCACGTTCGCCGCTGCCGCCAGCGCGCGCCGATTCTGCGGCGAGTCGTGGTTCCCCGGCACGAACAGGTAGGGCACGGCGATGCCTTCGATGAGGGCCGCGAGCCTGCCTTCCACCGCCTCTCCGAACGAAGTGAGGTCGCCCGTGTCGAGGACGGCGTCGACCTGGAACGACTCCGCCAGCTCGCGGGTGATCTCGACGCCGACGGGGTTCGAGTGGATGTCGCTGACGTGCAGGATGGCGATGCTTCCCTCGCGCGGGCTGCGCGCCGGATCGGCGGCGAGCGTCAGAAGCTCGCTCAGGCGGTCGGCCATGACCGAAAACCTCGAGCGCAGCTGCTCGAGGGTGCCGACCTCGCGGTTCACCGCCTTGATCACCTGCGGCGCCCGTCTCAACGCGCCGGTGAATCGAGGCTCCTCGAACGCCGCCACATCGAAAGTGATCGCAGTCGCGGCGATCGAGACGGCGACGGCGATCGCTCCCCCCGCGGCGCCCGCGGCGATCGTGCCGCGGCTCCGCCCCGGGAGCAGCGCCGCCATGATCGCACCGAGTAGGAGCCCGGCGACGGCGACCCGAAGCGCCAGCGCCTCCGCCGCGCTCCGGAGGTCGCCCTCTATCTCGGCGGCGAGCGCGCGCCTGGCGCCGAAGAACGTCACCGCCTCGGCGAGCGGCTCCGGATCAACCTCGTCGATCGTCACCCGCACCCGGAGGGGTGACGCATGGGTGTCGGCCTCGATCGCGCCGAGCGGGGGAACGTGGACCGTCGTCGTCCCTTCGCCCATCCGGACGCCCGCGGCGACGGTGGCGGGGCCCAGCGCGTGCCGGACGGGCGGAACGAGCTGGATCCCGAAGAGGGTGGTGGCGCCGGCGGCCACCGCGATCAGCAGGAACACGCCCCCGCGTGCGACATTGGTCTTCCTGAGGCGCGCCATCGATCGACCCTATGACGTGAGGGGGAGCGGATACATGAGAGCAACCGCAGGTGCCGCGGTCGTGGCCTTAGCCCTGTCGCTGGCAGCGCCGGCGAGCGCCCTTCCACGCGGGACCGAGGTCGAGACCCATAAGGGCGGTCTCTCGTTCCCGGTGGACATGGCATGGGTCAAGGGGACGAAGAAGATCTTCTTCACCGAGAAGAACACAGGAAAGATCCGCGTGATGGTCGGGCGCCGGCTCAAGCAACGTGCCTGCGCGAACCTCGATGTTGCGAACGACGGCGAGGCCGGGCTCCTCGGGATCGCCCTCCACCCGGACTTCGCACGCAACAAGCGGCTGTACGTCTATTTCACCAACCGCGAGCCGCGCGAGAACCGCGTCGTCCGGTTCACGGTCCGAAGGAACCGTTGCCGCGAGCGAACCGCGATCATGCGCGGCATCGCCGCGTCGTCCGGCTACCACAACGGAGGGCAGCTCGAGTTCGGCGGCGGCAGGCTCTTCATCGCGACCGGTGAGGTGCACGACCCCGCGGAGGCGCAGGACACGACGAACCGCCTCGGCAAGATCCTGCGCGTCAAGCCGGGAGGGGGAGTGCCGGCCGACAACCCGTTCGGCATCGACAACCCCGTGTGGAGCTACGGGCACCGCAACCCGTTCGGCCTCGTGTATCGCAAGGGCAAGAAGATCCTCTACGAGACGGAGAACGGGCCCTCCTGCGACGACGAGCTGAACATCATCCGGCGCGCCCGCAACTACGGATGGGGCGCCGGCTATCAGTGTGGGACGAACGGCGTCGGGCTCGACCCGAAGGCGCCGATCCGGCGGTGGTCGAACATCATCGTGCCGACCGACCCGTGCTTCTACAAGGGAAGGATGAGGAGGCTGTCGGGAGACCTCTACGTTCCCGGTTTCAACGGCGACCTCCGCCGGATGGTCCTGAACGACCGCGGCACCCGCGTCCGGCGGGAGCGCGTGATCCACTCGGGTGACGGGATGATCGACTGTGCCAAGGGACCCGGCGGCTGGCTCTACTTCCTCACCCCCTCCGGGATCTTCAGGATCGTTCCTCGGTGACCGGCGCGGAGCGGCTGCGCGTAACCCTCGCGAGGGGCGTGCTGTTGTTCCGCTGGGCGATGGTCGCCTTCATGGCGGTTATCGCCGTGACATCGGAAGGCTTCCGGCGACCGGTCCTCGCGTGGCTGACGCTCGCCCTCGCGGCCGCGTGGACCGCAGTGCTCACGCTCCGCGCGCCGCGCTGGAATACGGCGTGGCTCGCATCCGACACCGTCGTCTGCGCCTGGCTGCTCCTCGCCGCGGGCATCGTCGTCCCCGAGGGATCGGTCATCGCCGGGCGGCCCTTCTTCTCGCAGGGCTATCCGGTGGCGGCAGCGCTCATGTGGGGCATCGCACGAGGACCGATCCCGGCTCTTGTAGCCGGAGCGCTGCTGTCGATCGCGCTGGTCGCGACCCGTCCCTTGAACGGCGTCCCGCTCGGAGGTCTCGAAGCACGATTCGTCACCTCGCTCGCGTCCGGCGTCCTCAACTACCTCGTCGCGCCCGCGGTCGTGGGGCTGGTGGCACGGCTCTTGGCCGACTCGTCGCGCGCGGTCGAGGAGGCGAACCGGGCGCTGATCACCGAAAGGGAGCGCGCCGCGCGCCTCGCGGAGCGGGAGAAGCTCGCGCGCCAGATCCACGATTCCGTGCTTCAGGCACTCGCCCTCATCCACAAGCGAGGTCGCGACCTCGCGACGTCCGGCAACGTCGGAGCGGGCGACGTCCTCGCGCTGGCGGACCTGGCCGGCGCACAGGAACGAGACCTAAGGGGCCTCATCTCGCGGCCACCCGAAGATCCTCCGGCCGGGAGGGCCTCGCTCAGGAGCAGCCTCGAGGAAACGGCGCGCGACTTCGACGACCTCGACGTCACGGTGTCGTCGGTCGGACCGATATGGCTCGACCGCGCCTGTGTCGAGGAGCTCACCGCGGCGGTACGTCAGGCGCTCGACAACGTGAGGCGCCACTCGGGCGCGGCGCGCGCCTCGGTGTTCGCGGACGAAGACGACGATCGCATCACGATCACGGTGCGAGACGACGGGCGCGGGTTCGTGTACGACGAGCAGCGCCTGAGCGCTCTCGGGAAGGCCGGGTTGCTGAAGAGCATGAAGGGTCGGGTCGAGGACCTCGGCGGCCGCATGACCGTCACGGCCTCGCCCGGCCGCGGGACCGAAATAGAGTTCGAGCTCGACGCCTCACGGCACCGATCGCAGGAGAGTTGATGTCCGATCCCATACGTGTGCTGGTGGTGGACGATCACCCCGTCTGGCGCGACGGCGTCAAGAACGATCTGCGCGCCGCGGGGATCGCGGAGGTGGTCGGCGAAGCATCCGACGGCGGCGAGGCGATCCAGCGGGCGCTCGAGGACATGCCCGACGTCGTCTTGATGGACCTGCAGCTCCCCACCGTCTCGGGCGTCGAGGCGACGCGAAGGATCGTGGAGGAGGCTCCGCACGTGAAGGTGTTGGTGCTGTCGGCCTCCGCGGAGGAAGCCGACGTGCTCGAGGCGGTGAAGGCGGGCGCGTCGGGATACCTCCTGAAGTCCTCGACCTCGGACGAGGTCGCGAACGCGGTACGGCGGGTGCACGAGGGCGATGCAGTCTTCACGCCGTCGCTGGCAGGTCTGGTGCTCGACGAGTTCCGGCGGGTGGCGCGCCGCGAGGAGGGCGAGCCCGAGCTCACGCAGCGCGAGAACGAGGTCTTGAAGCTCGTCGCCAAGGGCTACACGTACAAAGACATCGCGGACCGCCTCTTCATCACGCCGAAGACGGTCCAGAACCACGTCCACAACATCCTGGCGAAGCTGCAACTCCAGAAGCGCTACGAGCTGATGCGCTACGCGATCCAGAAGGGCCTCGACAGAGCCCCCTGATAGCCGGGCGGAATCACCCAGAGATATCTGGGTGCTTTCTCCCCCCGATCTGAGCCATACGTCGTCTGTTCGGCGCGCCCCCAGGTCGCCACGCTGAGGCCATGTTCGTTATGGCGACTCTTGCCGGTCTGGCCGCGGTGCTCCTCTGGGCTCACCGCCGCCTTCCGGCGCAGAAAGGGGGCACCGTGCTTCGGAAGCGCGCTCTCAGGTTCGGTCTCGTGGCGGTCGGAGTCGTAGCCGTCGCATACCTCTGCTTCATCTTGCTGTTCATCGCCGCCTTCTCGATGTCGAGCGGCTTCTGATGCCGGGCCTCTATGCGATCAAGCCGTGGTTCGTGACACGGCTGCGGCGCGCCGAGGACGTGCTGGCGGCCCGCCGCGTCTCTCCCGACACCGTCACGCTGACCGGCGTCGTCGTCGCTTCCCTCGCCGCTGCCGCGGTCGTCGCCGGTCGCATCGACGACCGGATCTGGTTGCTGGTTCCCCCATTCGCGCTCTTGCGTCTCGCGTGCAACGCGCTCGACGGCTCGCTCGCCCGCCGCACCGGCGTCTCCCGACCGGCGGGGGCGGTCCTCAACGAGGCGGCCGACCGCTACGGCGACGCCGTCATGATCGGTGCGACCGGGATCATCGCGGGTGCCGGCCTGGCGGCGGCCGCGGTGGCGGCCGCCTTCCTGTGCTCGTGGTCGGGCGTGCTCAGCCAGGCATTGACCGGCTCACGCTCGACGGGCGGCCCGATGGGTAAGGCGGATCGCATCGCCGTCCTCGCGGTCGCCGCCGGCGTCGCCCCGTGGGCCGGGCCGCGCGTCTTCCACGTCGCTCTCGTGGTCATCATCGCAGGCGCCCTCGTCACCGTGGCCGTCCGGACCCGGGTGCTCGTCACCACGCTCGGAGAAACACGATGAACGAGCTGCTGGCCCCGGCCGCGCTTCGCATCTCACTCGCCCTCGCAGGCGGATTGACCGTGATCGTCGCCGCGGAGAGACGGCACCTTCGTGAGCTCTTCGACCGCACGCTGTTCCTGCGGTGGCGAACGTGGGCTCTCGCCGCTCCGCTCTTCGTCGCAGCCGCCCTCGGACCGGTAGCGTTCGCCGCCGTCTTCGTCACGGCGCTGTCGCTCCAGGCGCTGCGCGAGTACTCGCACCTCACCGGTATCCCACGCGCCTACCGTCTGCCGCTCTACGCCGCCGGAGCGATCAGCGCACCCGTGGCCGTATGGTCGCTTACCGCATGGCGCGCCATGCCTCCGCTCCTCATGGTGCTCGCGACGATCCCGCCTCTCCTCCGTCAGGACACCGGCCGAGGCATCCGCGACCTCGCCTACGCCGGACTCGGCTTCGCGTACATCCCCTGGCTCCTCGCCTACTTCCTCCTCGTGCGCGAGCACGTCCCCGGCGGACGGGGCGTCCTGCTCGCGCTGGGTGTCTCGGTCGCCGCGAGCGACGTGTGGGCGTTCGTCTTCGGGAAGATGTTCGGGCGCCATCCCCTCGCCCCGCGGCTGAGCCCGAACAAGACCGTCGAGGGCGTGATCGGGAACGTGATCGGCGCCTACGCGGGATTCGCACTGATGTCGTTCGCGCTCCCGGACGCGATACCCGCCGGCGTCCTCTGGAGCCTTCCCCTGCTCGTCGCCGCCGGAAGCGTGTGGGGCGATCTCGTGGAGTCGCTGCTCAAGCGACAGTTCGGCGTGAAGGACGCCGGCACCGCGCTCCCCGGATTCGGCGGTCTGCTGGACCGCATCGACTCACTGCTGGTGGTCCTCCCGCTCGCTTACACGGCGCTGGTGATCTTCCGATGATGCTCGCGAGCAGGCTGCGCGGACGATCGCTCGGCAACGACATCGAGCGCATCGTCCGCACGGTCTTCCAAGCCGTCCTCCTCGTTCCCCTGGTCAAGTGGTTCTGCCGGCCCCTGCGCGTGATCGGCGCGCCGGTCGGTGACGCTCCCGCGATCTTCGTCGCCAACCACACGAGCCACGCCGACACCGGTCTGGTCCTGGCCGCTCTTCCCCGCCGTGTGCGCGCCGATCTTGCGCCGGCGGCCGCGGCGGACTACTTCTTCGCCTCACGTGCGCGCGGGACGCTGGTTCGCCTGCTGGTGGGCGCGTTCGCCTTCCCCCGCAAGGGCTCCGACGGGCTACGACGAGCCGGCGAGATGCTGCGCTCGGGACGCTCGGTATTGCTGTTCCCCGAGGGGACCCGCGCCCGCGACGGCCGCATGGGTCGCTTCAAGCCCGGCGTCGGTCACCTCGCGCGGAGCGGCGCGCCGGTCGTGCCGGTGGCGATCAAAGGTCCCGCCGCCATCCTCCCCAAGGGGCGCCGCTTCCCTCGACGCGCGCCCGCCACGGTCATCTTCGGCGCGCCGATCCATTTCGCGCCGGACGCAGACCCGGACGCGGTCGCGCGCAGGCTCGAGGCGGAGATAGCCGCGTTGCAGGAGCGCGCCGACCTTCCCGATCCCGTGCCGACCCTCTACCGCTGCGTCCGCACCTTCGCAAGGTCGCGCGCCGCGCTGGTGGTCGCTGCTCTATGGGGGATCGCCGAGGCCATCTGGTTCCCCATCGTCCCCGACTTCTTCGTCGCCCCGCTTGCGCTCGCATGTCCGGCGCGCGCTCTTCCCCTCGTCCTCGCAGCAACGGCCGGCAGCGTGACGGGAGGCGCGGTCTCCTACCTGGTCGGGCCGGAGCTGCTCTCGGTGGCGCCGCTGGTGACGTCCCGCATGGTCGACGAGGCCGGCGGACTGCTCGCCCGGGAGGGCGCGGCCGCGCTGTGGGAGCAACCACTGTCTGGGATCCCCTACAAGGTCTTCGCGCTGCAGGCGGCGCCCGTCGCGGACCTGCTTCCATTCCTAACGACTACGGCCGCGGCTCGCGGCGCACGCATCTTGGTCGTGGCGCTCCTGTTCGCGCTCGGCGGCATCATCTGCCGGCGGCTCCTCGACCGCCTCTACGGCCTCGCGCTCGCGCTCTACGCGGCCGCGTTCTTCGTTGGGCTGGCGCGCGTCGTGGCGGCCTGGAGCTGACTAGAGGTAGGTCCCGCTCCCCGGCTGGTCGCCCCGCGGCAGACCCCGCCGTCGCTCCTCGAGCTGCGCTTGCTGCTGCATCTGCTGGGCGAACATCATCGCCTGGATGCCGTGGAACAACCCCTCGAGCCATCCGACCAGCTGCGCGTGCGCGACGCGCAACTCCGCGTCGCTCGGAACGCCCGCGTCGTCGAACGGAAGGCTGAGGCGGGCGAGCTCCTCTTTGAGGTCGGGAGAGAGGACCTCGCCGAGCTCCTCAACGCTCGTCTCGTAGACCTCTCGCAGCCGGCTGCGGCTGGCGTCGTCGAGCGGAGCGGCCTTCACCTCGTCGAGGAGCTGGCGAACCATCGAGCCGATCCGCATCACCTTCGCTGGATGCTGGACCGATTCGCCCCGGTCGCCTTCTTCCTTCTGCTCCGGGGGAGCCTCGGCGCCGGGCGGAACGACGATGACCTCTTGCTCTCCTCGCGGTTCCTGCACGATCCGAACATCCTCTCCGCGCTCGGCGAACGAAAACCGGCGGCACCCGGCCGCCGGACGGTCAGTGTACGCGCCGCTCCAGGATCTCCGCGATGCGCCGAGGACCGGGGTGCGTCTCGATCTCCTCGAGGGGGAGCGGGAGCGGGATCGACCAGTTGGGCCTCTGCGCGTCCGAGGTTCCCGGCAGGTTCACTCGCTCCGGCGCGCCGAGCGCGTCTTCGAGCAGCGCCGTCTTGAGGCGCGCCGGTGTGCGGGCGAGGAGCCAGTAAGCCGCGTCGACCACGTCCTCGACGGGAGCGTCCTCGCCGCCTCCCCAGGCCGCTAGGGAGTCGCGCAGGCGCGCGTCGCCCGCTTCGTTCGGGGCGACCCCGGCGCGCCGTTGATCCTCGAGGTCGGTCCCGCTCCACACGCCGGCGATCGTCGGCAGATCGTGGTTGGTCACGGTGGCGAGCGCGTCCTCCGGCATGTCCTCGGGCTCCCCCTCTTCGAACCACAGGAGCCGGTAGGTCATGATCTTCCGCCGCGCCAGCTCCTCGCGCACGCCCTCCTCGACCGTGCCGAGGTCCTCACCCACGACGAACGCTTCGGCGCGATGGCTTTCGAGCGCCAGGATGTCGAGCAGGTCGGACGCGGGGTAGCGGACGTACGTTCCCTCCGCCGGTCCCGCGCCCGGGGGGATCCAGAAGAGACGGAAGAGCCCCATCACATGGTCGTAGCGAAGACCTCCGCCGGCCGACAGTGCGCTCCTCACCGTGTCGATGAACGCGCCGTAGCCGGAGGCGCGCAGTCGGTGCGGGTCCCACGCCGCGAGCCCCCAACCCTGTCCCCCGAGGTTGAAGTCGTCCGGCGGCGCACCGACGGTCACGCCGGGGGTGATGACGTCCTGCCACACCCAGGCATCGGCGCCGCCGGGGTCGATCCCGACCGCGAGATCGTGGACGACGTCGATCTCCGCGTCGGCGCGCCGTAGCTGCTCGGCGATCTGCCACTGCAGCCACTCCTCCCGAGCGATCTCGTCCTGGTGCGCGGCGGCGAACTCGCGCACGGCGCCGCGGCGCGGATGGCGCAGCTCCTCGGGCCAGTCGTGCCAGTCGGAGCCGTGACGGCGGGAGAGGGCGACGTACGTCGCGAAGCGCCGCAATGACTCCGACCCTTCCTGGCGGTAGCGGTCGAACGCCGGCTCGCCGGTGAAGTTCCGGAAAGCAATGGCGAAGGCCTGCTCTTTCAGCGCGCGGGCGGCGTCACGGTCGATCGGGTGCCGCTCGTTGAGAGCCCGCGCCCGGGAGGCTAGGTGCGCGACCTCTTCGTCGGCGCCGGGAAGCTCGTCGGGCCGCAGATGGATCGGGTCGCGGAAGCACCGGCTCGACGGGTAGTAAGGGCTGGCCGCTCCCGGCGGCAACGCGTGGAGCGGGTTGACGAGCGCGAAGGCAGCGCCGAGATCCCTCGCCCAGCCGCCGAAGCGACGGAGGTCGGCGAGGTCTCCGAGGCCCCACGACGACCCCGACCGGAGCGCATAGCTCTGCACCGCCCACCCCCAGCCGCGCAAGCCTTCGGGCAGGTGACAGAGGCCGGGCGAGACGATCAGCGGCGTCTCCCCCTCGTCGTCGACGAGGCGGTGGTACCCGAGCGGGACGTCCCGCGGGAGGCGGACGTCTGAGGACTCTTCCCCGCCGTCCTCGAGATGCAGGGTGAAGGGGCGCGGGTGCCGGTACGGCGCTCCCGCCCGGAGCACGATCGCGCCGGGCGTCGGGGGCGCGCCCTCGGCCCCCATCGCTTCGAGCAGGGCCTTCAGGGTCTCCGGCGGGGCGTCTCGCCACACGCTCGAGGCGTCGTAATAGCCCTCGTCGATGCCCCAGGTGCGGGGATCGGTCACGTTCCTCCTTCGGATCCCGACGGCAGAGGCGTAGCCTCCCCCGGCGCCCGTGGCTCATGCGGGTTGCGGCCGCTCCACGATTTGATATGTTCCTCCGGTACGAATAGGAGAAAGTCCCCGGAGGAGCCGATGCACCCCGCCGCGACCGCCCATCCATACCGCGACACCGACGTGGTCGACGCTCGCGCCCCCCGCTTCCTGCAGGGGACGGTCGGGCTCGTGAGCCTCCTGGCGCTCCTGACCGGCTGGTGGGCCCTGCTGGCGGTCCTCGCTCTCCAGCTCGCCGCGGGGCTCGTCCTCGGCCGCCGCTACTGCCTCCCGTGCGTCTTCTACTTCGAGGTCGTCCAGCCGCGGCTCGGAGAAGGCGAGGTGGAGGACGCACGTCCCGTCCGCTTCGCCAACATCGTCGGCCTGTCCTTCCTCACCGCCGCGTCGCTCGCCCACGCGATCGGGTGGATCGGCGTCGGACGGACCCTCGCCGGGATGGTGGCCACGCTCGCTCTCCTCGCGGCCGCGACCGGCTTCTGCGCCGGCTGCGAGATGTACAAGCTCGCCGCGCGCCTCCGCGGCGTGCGCCCCGGACACCTCGACAACGTCGACCTCGCCGACTTCGGGCTCTCACCGAACGGTCGTGTGGTGGTCGGCTTCACCCACCCGCTCTGCACCGGCTGCCGCGAGATGGAGCACCGCCTCGAGGGGCAGGAGGGGCGGCTCGTGCTCGTCGACATCTCGAAGCGCCACGACCTCGCGCGCAAGTACCACGTGGCGGTCGTCCCGACCGCGGTCGCGGTGGAGGGTGACGGCCGTGTCGTCGCCCGTCTCGCCTAATTGATCGACGAACGCGTTCACCCGCGGGTCCTGGCGGCGCTGGAAAGGCTCGGCGCGCCGTACGAGATCCTGGACTGCGACGACGCGTTCGCGGACACGGAGGACTTCTGCCGCCACTACGGTCGCCCGCTGGAGACGAGCGCGAACACGATCGTCGTCTCGTCCAAGCGCGGTCCCAAGCGGCGCGCCGCATGCGTACTACTCGCCTCGACGCGACTCAACGTGAACACGGTCGTGCGCCGCGAGATCGGCGCGCCGAAGGTCTCGTTCGCGGGAGCGGAGGAGACGCTCGAGGTCACCGGCATGGAGCTGGGAGGCGTCACTCCGTTCGGCCTCGCGCCGGACATCCCGCTGCTCATCGACGCGCAGGTCGCCGGAGCCGACCGCGTCATCGTCGGAAGCGGGACGCGACGGTCGAAGATCGAGATCGCTCCGGAGGCGCTGCTACTGCTGCCGGATGCCCGCCTGGTCGAAGACCTCGCCGGCTAGCCCGCCGCCGACTTCGCCGCGATCTGCTTGGGCGTCACGCGCTTGACGTTCCGCGCCAGCCCCAGCTTCTCCAAGAGAACGA
>DATLFS010000017.1:0-15295 GCA_035540935.1 Actinomycetota bacterium | reverse complement strand
GGAGTACGCCGCTCCTACGGTGAAGAGGCTCCACTTCGAGCTCGGCGGCAAGGCTCCGTTCATCGTGTTCGAGGACGCCGACCTCGAAGCGGCCGCTCAGGGCCTGATAGCAGGCGCCTTCATCAACACGGGGCAGGACTGCACGGCGGCCACCCGGGTCTACGTCCAGCGGCCCATCTGGGACGAATTCATCGCGCGGGTCGGGGATCTCATATCCGAGATCCGCCTCGGCGATCCGCTCGACCGAACGACCGACATGGGGCCGCTCATCAACCGAAAGCAACAAGAGCGCGTCCTCGGGTTCATCGACCGTGCGCGCGAGCAAGGGGCGAAGGTCTTGCTGGGCGGCGGCGTGCCGGACGGCTTCGACCGGGGCTACTGGGTCGAACCGACCTTGATCTCCGGCGCCGACCAACAGAGCGAGATCGTGCAGTACGAGGTCTTCGGACCGGCTCCGACGCTCCTTCCCTTCGAGACCGAGGACGAGGTGCTGGCCAAGGCGAACGACGTGCGCTACGGACTGGCTGCGAGCGTCTGGACCCGCGACGCCCACAAGTCGCTGCGCGCCTCGAAGGCCCTGCGCTTCGGAACCGTCTGGATCAACGACCACATCCCGCTGACGCCGGAGATGCCGCACGGCGGCTTCAAGCAGTCCGGCTTCGGCAAGGACATGAGCGTCGAGTCGGTCGAGGAGTACACCGTGACGAAGCACGTGATGGCCGACATCACCGGGCAACAGCGCAAAGACTGGTACTACGTCGTCGCCGGCGACGAGTAGACGCGGGAGCGACCGCATGGCCGAGCTGAAGCCGTATCTGGTGGCGGGGGAGTGGAAAGAGGGCGAAGACTCCTTCGAGGTCCGGAGCCCCTACAACGGGGACGTCGTCGCGAGGGTCGGGTCGCCGACGGCGGACGACGTAGAGCGGGCGGTAGCCGCGTCCGCGGCCTCGTTCGAGGAGACGCGGAAGCTTCCGGTCCACGCACGCGCGGAAGCGTTGATGCACATCTCGCGGCGGTTGGCGGAGCGCGCCGACGAGGTGGCGGAGCTGATCGCGCGGGAGGGCGGAAAGCCGCTGAAGTGGGCGAAGGCGGAGGCAGCGCGCGCGGTATCGACGTTCAGATGGGCCGCGGAGGAGACGCGGCGCGGCGCCGAGGAGGCGATGCGGCTCGACACCGAAGCCTCGCTCGGAAGCCGGCTCGGCATCGTCCGCAGGTTCCCCCTCGGACCGGTGCTGGCGATCGCTCCCTTCAACTTCCCCGTCAACCTCGTCGCGCACAAGATGGCGCCGGCGATCGCGGTCGGCGCGCCGATCGTCGTCAAGCCCGCCACGAAGACCCCTCTGGGAGCCCTGTTGCTCGGCGAGCTCTTCGCCGAGACAGATCTGCCGCCCGCCATGCTGTCGGTGCTGCCGGTCGGCGGATCGGAGGCGGGGGAGATGGCGAAGGACGACCGCATCGCCAAGATCTCCTTCACGGGATCGACCGAGGTCGGGTGGGGCCTGAAGGCCTCGGCTCCGAAGAAGGCGGTCACGCTCGAGCTCGGCGGCAACGCGGGCGTCATCGTCCACGCGGACGCCGACCTCGACCTCGCCGCGCGGCGGATCGC
Source organism: Actinomycetota bacterium (assembly GCA_035540935.1). Taxonomy (GTDB): domain Bacteria; phylum Actinomycetota; class CADDZG01; order CADDZG01; family WHSQ01; genus DATLFS01. Next base: position 13,689 of record DATLFS010000017.1, on the reverse strand, counting down.
CTTCGGCGGCTACTACCAGGCAGGGCAGTCGTGCATCTCGGTGCAGCGCGTGCTCGTGCACGAGAGCGTGTCCGACGAGCTCGCGGCGCGGCTCGTGTCTCACGTGGGCGAGCTGAAGACGGGCGACCCGCTCGATGCCGACACCGACGTTGGGCCTGTGATCGATCGCGACGCGCTCGACCGGATCAGCTCCTGGGTCGATGAGGCGGTGCAGAGCGGTGCCGAGGTGCTGGTGGGGGGCAAGAGGGAGGACCCGTTCTACCTTCCGACGGTCCTCGGCGGCACGTCCCCCTCCATGAAGGTCCGGTGCGAGGAGATCTTCGGGCCGGTGGTCACGCTCTCGTCGTACTCCGAGTTCGACGACGCGCTCCGCGAGGTGAACAACTCTCGCTACGGCTTGCAGGCAGGTCTCTTCACCCGCGACCTCGAGCTGGCGATGCTGGCGCACCGCGAGATCGTCGTCGGCGGCGTGATCGTGAACGACGTCTCCGCCTTCCGGGCCGATCAGATGCCCTACGGCGGAAGCAAGGAATCCGGTGCGGGCCGGGAAGGGTTGCGCTACGCGATGGAGGAGATGACCGAGCCGCGCATCCTCGTCCTCTCGAACGTCCCCCTCTAGGTGAGGCGGCTGCCGGCGGCGCGGCTCTGGGCGTCGCCCGCGTCCGCGCTCGGCCTCGCCTTGGCGCCGTTCTTCCGGCGCCGCTCGGTCGTGCGGGGCGTCCTGCTGTGCGAGGGCGCGGCGTGGCCGCACCGCCTCGGCTGGCGCTACCGCGCGATCACCTTCGGCCACATCGTGCTTGCCGTCGACGAGCTCGACCCCGCCACGCTCCGTCACGAGATGGTGCACGTGGAGCAGTACGAGCGCTGGGGGCCGCTGCTGCCGCCGCTCTACGTCCTTGCCTCGGCGCGCGCCTTGCTCGACGGCCGCCACCCTTACCGCGATAACCCCTTCGAGGTGGAGGCTCGGCGCGCCGCGGCTCTCGCCGAGGCGTGAAACGCAGCGCTCCTTCTTCCTTCGGCGCCATCTGTGTGTCATGCTGCCGCAGGTCGTCCGCTGAGGGGCGCGGCGAGAAAGGATCTTCAGTGAGAGTTCGCAAGATGGCGGCGATCGTTCTCGCGGGCGCGATCGTCGTAGGCCTCGCTCCGGCGGCGGTTGCCCAGGAAGTGACCCCTGCGGTGACGCTCGAGGCGGACCGGACGAAGATCCCCTGGGGAGACAAGGTCCGGCTCTCGGGCGCGGTGTCTCCGGCCGAGGAAGGCGCGGTCGTAGAGGTTGTCGATCAAGCCGGAGCCCTCGTCGGAACCGCGACGACCGGCGCGGACGGCACGTACAGCCTGTCCTTCTCGCCCCAGAAGAACGTCACGCTGGTCGCCCGCCGTCTCGAGATCCAGAGCGATCCCGTCACCGTGCGCGTGAAGCCCAAAGTGAAGGTGGCTCTGTATCACGTGCGGCTCTTCGGCCGGGCGTTGGTCACCGGGAACGTGCAGCCCGCGCTCGCAGGTCAGCGGGTGACGCTCACACTCCTCCGTCACGGCAAGCCGGTTGCCACGAAGAAGGTCCGCGTCAACGACGGCCGATTCTTCAAAGCCCGCTTCCGCATCCGCAAGCCCGGGAAGCACCGCGTGCACGCGGCCGTCTCTCCCGCCGACATGCTCGGCGCGAGCGACAAGAGCCGTGCTCACAATACGCCGCTGCCGTCGCTCTCTCCCGGCGGCGAGAGCCTCTACGTCAAGCTGCTCGAGTGGAGGTTGCGCGACCTCGGCTATTACCTGCCGGGCGCGAACCGGGTCTTCGATCACAAGACCGTCGATGCTCTGATCGCCTTCGCCAAGGTCCAGCGGGTCGCCCGCAACGCGACGGTGAATGCCGACACGTGGCGCCGCCTCGCCTCGCCGATCAAGCCCCGACCCCGGGCGAAGTCGCGCTTCCACATCGAGATCGACCAGACGCGCCAGGTCATCTTCGTCGTGAAGAACTCGAAAGTGCGGTGGATCCTCCACACCTCGACGGGGAAGCCGAGCACGCCGACCTACGACGGCGTCTACAAGGTGTGGTCGAAGGTCGCCGGGTACAGCCCCAAGCGCCTCTACTACCCCTCCTTCTTCCACGGCCAGAGGGGCATCCACGGCTGGCCGGAGGTTCCGACGTACGCCGCCAGCCACGGTTGTGCCCGCGTCCCGATGTGGGCGGCGCAGTGGATCTACGGGCTGGCCGACATCGGGACCACCGTCCGCGTCTACCACTAGCGGGCGCGCAACGGCCCCCCGAGGGGAGGGGGGCCGTTGTCTTGCGGTCCCGGCGCCGGTCGCGGGTCCGGCGGCGGGTGGACGGGCTGGAGGGGGAATCCTTGGGGCTAGACCGTCGTCCTCCGGTAGGTCATCCGGCGGTAGATCCAGAGCACCAGCATCGCGGCGATGATCGAGCCGATCCAGCCGACCTGCTTGTCGAAGACCGCCTGCCAGATAAAGCCGCCGATGAGAGCGCCTACGATCCCGAGGAGGATCGTCCCGATGATCCCGATCGGGTCTCTACCGGGAAGAAGCAGCCTCGCGAGGGCTCCGACGATGGCGCCCACCACGATGAACCAGAGGATCTCCATGCGTTCGATCTCCTATAGAGAGGGTGTGTGTTGCGTCTGCCGACGGTGGTACCCCCGTCCACGGACGCGCAAACGACACCGGCCGGTGACTTCTTGACCCCGCGCCGCGGGCGGGTCGCCGTCGTAACGGGCGCGTCCTCGGGCATAGGACGGCGGGTCGCGCTGGACCTGGCGCAGGAAGGGGCCGTGGTATGCGTGACGGCGCGCCGGGAGGAGCGCCTCCGGAGCCTCGTCGACGAGCTGCCGGGGAGCGGCCACTCGTATGTCGTAGCGGACCTGGGCGATCCTGCGTCCGCGGGGATGATCTCCCGGCACGTCGCCGAGGCCCACGGCGCCTGCCATCTCCTCGTCAACAACGCCGGGTTCTCCCGCCCCGGACGATTCGACGAGCCGGGCGCGCTCGAGGCGCTCGAAGCCGTCGTCGGGACGAACTTCTTCGGAGCCGCACGGTTGACGGCCGCGCTGCTGGAGCTCCTCGCGGCGAGCGCTCCTTCGGCGATCGTGAACGTCGCCTCGGTGGCGGGTCGACTGGCGCTGCGGGGCGGGGCAGCTTACTGCGCGTCGAAGTTCGCTCTCGTCGGGTGGTCGGAGTCGCTCCACTTCGACCTCGCGCCGCGCCGGATCCACGTCGGTCTCGTCGAGCCGGGGCCGGTGCCGACCGAGGGCTTCCCGCAGCGCGAGCTGCTCGGTCACCCGGTGTTCCGTTTCGCGGTCTCGACACCCGAGCGTGTGTCACTCGCCGTCCGCGAGGTCGCCGACCGACGGAAACTCCGGCGGACCGTTCCGCGCACGTACGCGCTGCTCGTTGCGGCGCGTTACTTCGCGCCGCCGCTGTACGCCGGGGCGCAGCGGTGGTTCATCAAGGACCGGTTGCGCCGCAATACTTCCTCCTCCGGATGATCTAGCGCGTCCAGACGAACGCCCTCTCCTCCGGCGCGCCGGCGCCATAACGCTGGTGGACGAGCGTCGTTCGGCGCGACGCGGCCTCGAGCAGCTCGCGGTCGGAGAGGTGGACGAACCTGAAGGCGTAACCCACGTCCGTCACGTCCACGATCGCGAACCCGAAGGGGTAGTCGCGCGGGATCGCGACTTCGTGCGCCGGCACACCGTCGAAGGATCTCGTGCGCGCGTTACGGTGCGTATGCCCGGAGAAGACGCCCCACACGTTGCCGGAGTCGCAGACCGCGTGGAGGCGGCCCGAGTCCGCGTCGCGCAAACCGAACACCACCGGTGGGAAGCCGGTGAACGGCTGTACGGGGTGGTGCAGGAAGACGAACGCCGGCGGCGCGCCCGGCGCGGCGACCTCGGCGAGGATCTCGTGCTGCGGCGGCGTGAGGGCGCCCCGCACCGTCGCGCCGCCGGTGCCCTGGGTGAACCGCCCCGAGACGAGGTCGAACGGGGCGAAGGGGGAGGCGGCGCTCTCGGCGGAATCGAGTACGGCGAACCTCATGCCGCGATGTTCGATCAGGACGCCGTCGGCCTCGCGGCCGAAGGAGTTGCGATACAGCTCTCGTCCCGCCAGCCGCTCCTCCCGGTGCGAGAAGACGTCGTGGTTCCCGAGCATCGTCGTGCACGGCATCTCTAGCTCGGCCAGCACCTTCCCGGCGAGCTCGAACTCGGCGGGATCGCCGTGGTCGGTGATGTCGCCCAGCTGGATGACGAGGTCGACGCCCGCTGCGTTCAGGTCGGCGATAGCCCCCCGCGCCATCGCCTCGCCTAAGGGCGAGCCGAAGTGGAGGTCGCCCAGGATGCCGAAGCGGAAGCGGACGTCCCCAGGCGGCGGCGCGGGGGGCATCTCCAGCGGCCGGAACCCGGCCGGCGGCGGCAGCGAGTCGGGGAGCGGGGTGGCGGCGCGTTCCTCGTCGCCCAGCTCTGTGAGACGAGCGGCGTCCTCCACGAACAGCGTGGCATGCGCCTCCGCCCAATCGCCGAGCCTCAGCACGAGGAGGTAGCCGAGCGGGACCTCGTCGGGGAGGTCGCCGGCGACGCGGCGGATCCAGGCCGCGTGTCGGAGCGCGATGTCGGCCGCCGGCCGTCTGGCTCCCCGGCGATCGAGCTCCTCCCCGAAGACCGCGGCCGCGGCGGCGGCCCGCGTCCCCGAGGCGGCGAATCGGGGATCGTGCTCCGACCACCCTTCGTAGACGGTTCGCCGCGCCTCGTGCACGATCCAGCCGGAGCGGAGGAGGTCGGCGATCGTGTCGGCCGCCAGGTCGTGCGTCACGGTCGCCGAGGATACCGGCCCGGATGCGAGAATCGCCCGGTCCGAACGACGCCGAGCGCGGGGGTGGTCGTGCAGCGGGAGCGCACCGACTGGGATCAGTACTTCATCAACATCGCGCGGGAGACCGCTACCCGTTCGAACTGCATCCGCCGCAAGCACGGCGCGGTCATCGTGAAGAACCGACGCATCTGCTCGACCGGCTACAACGGGCCGCCGTCGGGACACGCGCACTGCGACGAAGGGGCATGTCCCCGGGCGCGGTCCGACGCGGCATCCGGATGGGGCCACGACAACTGCATCGCGATCCATGCGGAGGCGAACGCGATCCTCTATTCGTCACCCGTCGAGCGCGAGCGGGCGACGATCTACATCACGGGTGTTCCGTGCTTCACGTGCGCGAAGCTGATCGCCAACTCCGGCATCACTGAGGTCGTCGCCACCGGCGAGCCCTACGAGGAGTGGGACCGGGTGCGCGGCTTCCTCCTCGACTGCAACGTGAGGGTCCGCATCGTCTAGGTCTCCGTGGTGGTCTTGATCGCCTCCAGGAAGTACGCGAGGCGATTCCTCTCGAAGGAGACCACCTCGAGCGCCGCGCTCTCGAGCTCGGCGACCACGTCGCGCGCGGGGCGTATGGCGGTCGGGAGCCGCCGCCGCGCGCGCGACGGCAGCGGCGCGCCGAGCGGCGTGTGGATCACCGACGCGAGCAACATCCCGCCGGGTTCGAGGACCCGCGCCAGCTCCCGGACGGCAGACCCAAGGCCGGGTATCACCTGAAGCCCGTTGTGGCAGAGGACCGCGGCGAACGACGCGTCGCGGAACGGGAGGTCGTGGACGTCGGCTTGCAACGGGAGCAGGCGATGCACGGCCTCGTCCCGGGCGCGCTCCGCGGCGCGGACGACCATGCCGGCGGCGATGTCCACCCCCACGGTGATGCCGTCGTGCGCCGCGGCGACGCGTGCGGTGAAGTAAGCGGTCCCGACCGGAAGGTCGAGGATCGGCTTCCCTTGGGCAGCGGCTACGGCGCGCCGCCCCTGCTCGTCGAGGAAGGCGTCGACGTTCCCCCCGAACAGCGGGAAAGCTCGCTTCACCACCACCGGCTCGTACAGCCGCGCCGCGGCCGCCGAGTAGATGCCCTTTATCAACCGCTGTCCGCGCCCGCTCATCCGGCACCCGCGGCGAGCTGGTCGATGGTGCAGGCGCGCGGGTCCCCGTCCTCCACCAGGCCCTTGAACGACGGCGCCCTGAGCCTCGTCCCCGAGGTGACCTCGCGGAACTCGACCCGCGCGACGAGGTCCGGCGTCACCCACCGCGGGTTCTTGATCGGCTTCCCGAAGCGGCCTCCGGTGATGCCCGAGGGATCGGCGAATGCAGGCGTCTCGGTCTCGAGCTCGTCGAGCCGCGCCATCAGGTCCGCCAGGAGGCGTTCGTTGAAACCGGTTCCGACCGCGCCCACGAAACGCAGGTCGTCGCCGTCGTAAGCGCCCATCAGGAGCGATCCGAACGACGAGGAACGGGATCCCTCACCGCGTGTCCATCCACCGACGACCAGGTCGGCGTCCCGGACCGTCTTGATCTTGAGCCACTCGCGCGACCTCCTGCCCGGGCGATACGGCGACCCGAGGCGCTTGGCGACGATCCCCTCGAGCTGCGCCTGCCGCGCGACCTCGAAGAGGGCGCGGCCGGCTCCCACCTCGCCCTCGGACACGGCGACCCGGTCCGACGGTACGACGATCTCCGCGAGAAGCCGTTTCCGCTCCTCGACCGGACGTTCGACGAGGGAGCGACCGTCGAGGTACAGGAGGTCGAAGGCCACGAAGCTGACCGGCGTGGACCTCGTCGCGCGCTCTATCTCCTTCGCATCCTGCAGGTTGATCCTCGATTGCAGTCGCTCGAACGAAGGACGACCGCCCTCGAGCGCGACGATCTCGCCGTCCAGCACGGCTTCGAGCGCGACGACCCGGTCGTGGAGCGACGCGAGCTCGGGATACGTGGACGTGATGTCGCGGCCGTTGCGCGACAGGAGCAACGTCTCGGTCGTACAGGCAGCCAGCGCGCGGACGCCGTCCCACTTCATCTCGAACAGATAGCGGTCGTCGTCGAACGGCTCCCGTTCGAGCGTCGCGAGCATCGGCGTCATCTCGGGAAGGGGATCGCGCTCCGGGCGCTCGTCCTCGCGGAGGAACACCATCCAGTCCTTCTCTTTCTCGCGCGGCAGGATCATGTGCCACGTGCCGCGCATCCGATCGCCCTTCAGCCGGAACGTCAGCTTGCCCGTCTCCTGTTCGAGCAGCTCGTACGTGCCGCGATCGAAGATCCTGACCTCTCCCGCGCCGTAGTTCCCCTTCGGGATCGTTCCGGAGAAGGTCGCGTATTCGACGGGGTGGTCCTCGACGTGGACGGCGAGATGCGACTTCCCCTTCTCGAGCGGGAGGTTCTTCGGAACGGCCCACGACACGAGGACCGGCCGGGCGCCGTTCATCATCTCGAGCCGGAGGTCGAAGTGGAGTCGCGTCGCGTGGTGCTGCTGGATCACGAACCGCTTTCCCGGCGCCGCGCGCGCGGGATCGACGTTTCCCTCGACGGCGCCTTCGGGCTCCGGCGTCTCTGCGAAGCGGCGCTTGGCGGCGTAGTCGCGCTCAGCCATGCTGTTCGACCAGCCATTCTGCGAGCCCGACGCCGCCGAAGGGGTCGCCGGCCGGTATCCCTTCGTGCTTCGTGAAGGCGAACACGTTGCGCTCCTCGGCCTCGCGTTCGAGCAGCTCCAGCCATGCCGCGCGCGCCTCGGGCGAGTACCTCTCCGCCCGGAGCCGCACGTAGGCGATCGGTCCGTCCGGCAGGGTTTCGGGTGCGGCCCCCGTGGTCTCCGACAGGCACACCGTCCCTCCGGCCGCGGCGATGTGGGCCGCGATCTCCGGCGCGCTCCACGACTCGTGGCGGAACTCGAAGGCGTAAGACGTCCCTGCGGGCAGGCTCTTCAGGAGCCCCTCGAGCGCGTCGTCGTCGCGGGCGCGGAACGGAGGGAACTGGAACAGAACCACGCCGAGCCGCGGCCCGAGCGTCCCGACGCTCTGAAGGAAGGTCTGCAGGAACGAGCGCCCTTCCGAGTCGGGCGCGATCGACTTCCCGTGCGTCAGCCTCCGGTGCGCCTTGGTGGCGAAGCGGAAGGACTCCGGCGTCTGCGCCGCCCACCGCGCGAAGGTCCCGGGTTCCTGCAGGCGATAGAAGGTCGCGTTGATCTCGCACGCCCTGAGGACGCTCCCGTAATGCTCGAGGAACCGCGCCTGCGGGAGGTCCTGTGGGTAGAAGTCGGGCTTCCACTCCTTGTACGCCCAGCCGGAGGTGCCGACGTAGAGAGTCATCGCAGCCAGAGTATGGCGGCGGTCACCGCGTGCGGATCACGCGCGCCGCGCGCGGCTTAGCGTCGAGTGCCCGGATGGCCGTCTTCAGCGACTGCCCCGGCCCCTGCGCTACCGGCAGGAAGGGATCGCCGACCTCTGCGATGCGCTCGAAGATCGTCTCGATGTTGTAGTCGCGGGGGTCGACGTCGTCGAGCTCCTCCCACGAGACCGGGACGGAGACCGGCGCGCCCGGTTCGGGGCGGACGGAGTAGGCCGCGGCGATGTTCGCTCCCTCGCGGTTCATGTTGACGTCGAGGAAGACCTTGCCGGTGCGCCTCCTGACCTCCCACTCGAGCGTCGTGAGCTCCGGTTCCGCCTCGTGGACGAGATCGGATACCGCGCCCACCACGCCACGCACCTCGTCGTAGGTATGCGACCGGTCGAGCGGGATCATGATCTGCATCCCGGTTGCTCCGGACCACTTCGGGTAGGCGGTCAGGCCCAGCCGGTCGAGCACGACCTTGATGAGCCGCGCGACGTGGCGCACCTCGTCGTATCCCGCCGGCTCGAAGGGGTCGAGGTCGAAGAACGCGTACGACGGATGCGCCTGGTCCTCACCCGTCGCGTGCAGGGGGTGGAACTCGACGCAGCCGAGGTTGACGATCCAGAGCATCTCCGCGACGTCGCGGACGGAGAGGAAGTTGATGATGCGGTTCGTCTCGGCGGAGAACACAGGGATCGTCGGCATCCATTCCGGCGTGTGCTGCGGCGCGTTCTTCTCGTAGAAGAACTTGCCGTTGATGCCGTTCGGCATCCTCTTCAAGGTGAGCGGTCGATCGGCGATGTGCGGCAACATCACGGGCGAGACGTTGAAGTAATAGGTGAGCAGGTCGCCCTTCGTATAACCGGCGTCCGGCCAGAACACCTTGTCGAGGTTGGAGAGCCTGAGCGTCCTCTCACCCGCTCGGGCGTACCAATGCTCGCCTCTCTTCTCCACCGGAAGCTCGACCGGGAACCGCGCCGTTTCTCTCACCTCCCCGTCGGGTAGCAACGCGCGACGACCGCAGAGCAGGCACGATACGAGCAATCACGGGAGGTGCTGCGTATGGCCAAGGTCGCCTTCATCATGGACAACATGTTCGAGGACTCGGAGTTCCGCGTCCCTTACGAGCGAGTCAAGGAGGCCGGGCACGACCCGGTGATCGTGGGCCTCGAGCGGGGCAAGACGCTCGAGGGGAAGAAGGGCAAAGAGAAGGTCCAGACGGACGCGGCGATCGACGAGGTCTCACCCGACGATTTCGCCGCCCTCGTGATCCCCGGCGGCTACTCGCCCGACCTCATCCGGACGAACGGCGGCATGGTCGACCTCACCCGCGCCGTCGCGACCTCGGAGCGTCCGGTCGCGGCGATCTGCCACGCCGGATGGATGCTCGCCGAGGCGGGGGTCGTGCAGGGCAAGACCGTCACCTCCTGGCCGTCCATCAAGACCGACCTGATCAACGCCGGCGCGTCCTGGGTCGACCAGGAGGTGTGCGAGGACGGCAACATCATCACGTCGCGCAAGCCCGACGACCTCGAGGCCTTCAGCAAGGCGCTCCTCGCGCAGTTGGAGCAGCGCGACTAGGGGCGCCACCCCTCCTCGTCGCCCTGCGCCGAACGCTCTTCTTCCGCGACCACCGGTGCCGCGGTCTCGGCGGTGGCGGCAGGGGTCTCGTCCGCGCCGGTCACGGCGGCGGCCGCCGACGGCGTCGCGGCGCCGGGCCGCGGCGCCGGAGCGACGCGTTCGAGCCCCGCCACCGACTCGTACATGAACGCCGCACCGAGCGCACCGAGCGCCGGTCCCGCGGCGTAGACGATGAGGTCCTTCCACGGGAGGGCGTCAGTGTCGTACAGGAGGGAGGCGACGAGCGGCCCGAGGCTGCGGGCGAAGTTCGCCGAGCCGCCGGTTGCCGCTCCGGTCGCGAGGATCCCGGCGCCTAGGGCGATGCCGATCACGAGCCCGGAGAAGCCTTTGGGCGCGCGGGCGTCGACCGCTACCGCCATGATCGCGGTGACCAGCACGAAGGTGACGAATGCTTCCGCAAGGATCGCACCGAGCATGGTGACGTCGCTGGAGACGCGCGTCGCGCCCAGCAGCACGTCGGGTGACCCCGCCGTGGCCGCGGCCTCGCCGTAGATGCCGGCGATCACCAGGGCGCCTGCGATCCCGCCGGCAACCTGCACCCCGCAGTACGGCAGGAGGTTGCCCCACGAGAAGCGGCGGGTCGCCGCGAGGGCGAGCGTCACGGCCGGGTTGAAGTGACCGCCGCTCGTGCCGCCGAACGCGTAGACGAGCACGGCGAGGACGAACGCGAACGCGAACGCGACCGGGAGCGCGTCGCCGAAGCCGCCCTTGAAGAGCTCGTTGAGCACGGGGTCCTCCGCCGCGGCCGGCAAGCGGTCCGAGATGGCGCTCAGGCTCCGTTGCGTCCCCATCGAGAGGACGGCCGCCGCCCCGGCGCCCACCCCCACCAGGAGCGCGGTACCGAAGAACTCCGCCAGCAACCGCCTGCCGAGGGGCGCGACGCCCCGTTCCTCCTCCGTCATCGGTGCACCTCCCGTCTCATCCTTCGTCCGTTCTCGCGGTCGACGCCTTCTCCCGGATCTCGTCGAGGATCGGCGCATTCTGCAACGTCGTCACGTCTCCCAACTCGCGCCCCTCCGCCACGTCCCGCAGGAGCCGCCGCATGATCTTGCCCGATCGCGTCTTCGGCAGGTCGTCGGTGAAGACGATCGAGCGAGGTCGCGCGATCTTGCCGATCACACCCGCGACATGGTCGCGCAGCTCGCGCATCAGATCGCCGTCGCCGGTGACGTCCGCTTTCGGCGTCACGAAGGCGACTATCGATTCACCCTCGCGGGGATCGCGCCGCCCCACGACGGCGGCTTCGGCGACGCTCTGGTGGTCGACGAGCGCGCTCTCGACCTCATAGGTAGAGATGCGGTGCCCGGCGACGTTCATCACGTCGTCGACGCGCCCGAGCAGCCAGAAGTAACCGTCGTCGTCGACCTTGCATCCGTCGCCGGGGAAGTAGACCTGGTCCCCAAACTTCGAGAAATAGGTCTCGCGGTAGCGCTCGTCGTCGCCGAAGATCGTGCGGAACATCGATGGGATCGGGCGCTTGAGGACGAGGTATCCGCCTCCGCCGCGCCCGACCGAGTTCCCTCGGTCGTCCACCACGTCCGCCTCCACCCCCGGCAGCGGCACGGTGGCGCTTCCCGGCTTCATCGTGGTGATGCCGGGCAGCGGCGAGATGCAGATCGCTCCCGTCTCCGTCTGCCACCAGGTGTCGACCACGGGCGCCCGGCCGCCGCCGATGAACTCCTGGTACCAGACCCACGCCTCGGGGTTGATCGGCTCGCCGACGCTTCCGAGGAGCCGGAGCGAGGAGAGGTCGTGTCGCTCCGGGTAGTCGGTGCCCCACTTCATGAACGTGCGGATCGCGGTGGGCGCGGTGTACAGGATCGTCACGCCGTAGTCGGCGACCATCTTCCACCAACGGTCCTTGTCTGGATGGTCGGGAGCGCCCTCGTAGAGCAGGGACGTGCAGCCGTTCGCCAGCGGCCCGTAGACGATGTACGAGTGGCCGGTGACCCAGCCGATGTCGGCGGCGCACCAGTAGACGTCTCGGTCGGGCTTGATGTCGAAGACGAGGTTGTGCGAGCTCGAGACTCCGGTGAGGTATCCGCCGGTGGTGTGGACGATGCCCTTCGGCTTCCCCGTTGTGCCCGACGTGTAGAGGATGTAGAGCATGTCCTCCGCGTCCATCTCCTCTGCGGGGCAGTCTTCCGCTTGACCGGCGACGAGGTCCTCGTACCAGAGGTCTCGTCCCTCGTCCCAACCGACGTCTTCGCCGGTCCGCTTGACCACGACGGCCTTCTGGATCGACGGTGTGCCGCGCAGCGCCTCGTCCGCGTTCTCCTTCAGGGGCACCACCTGTCCCCGCCGGTACCCGCCGTCCGCCGTGATCAGGACCTTGCACTCCGCGTCGTTGATGCGGTCGCGTAACGCTTCGGCCGAGAAGCCACCGAACACCACCGAATGCGCCGCTCCGATGCGGGCGCAGGCGAGCATCGCGGTGGGCAACTCGGGGATCATCGGCAGGTAGATGGCGACCCGATCACCGCGTTCGACACCCAGGCTCTTCAGACCGTTCGCGAGGCGGCACACCTCGGCGTGCAGCTCGCGGTAGGTGATGCTGCGTTTCTCGCCGGGCTCTCCCTCCCAGTGATAGGCGACGCGGTCGCCGTGCTCCGCGAGGTGGCGGTCGAGGCAGTTGTAGCTCGCGTTCAGCGTGCCGCCGACGAACCACTTGTGGTGCGGCGGATCCCATTCACACAGGCTGTCCCACCGGCGGAACCAGTGGAGGCGGTCGGCCTGCGAAGCCCACCACGCGTCCGGGTCCTCTCGAGCCTGCTCGTAGACGCCGGGATCGGAGACGTTCGCCTCCCGTGCGAAGTCCGGAGGCGGAGAGAAGGTGCGGCGCTCCTCGAGCAGAGCCTCGATCGTCTTCTCGACCTCTTCGTCGACCACGAGCGACCTCCTTCCGACGGTCGGCGCCGGTGCGGCTTGCGGATCGAGGGTACTCCCGACCTAGCGGAGGACGAGGTCGAAGAAGAGTGGCGCGATGAACAGGAGGAGCCCGACCACAAGGACGAGAACGATCGCCTTGAAGAGCGGACGCCGCCGGGCGTCGAGGTCGCGCAGGTCGTCGTCGTCGTCGTAGCTCATCGCGAGAGCCTAGCCTTCGAGCCGCCGTTCTCCCGTCTCACGCGAGCAGGCCGTTGAGGGCGGCCCCGTCGATCGAGACGGAGACGCCCGATACGAACGAGGCGCGCTCCGACGAGAGGAAGGCCACTACCTCGCCGAACTCCTCCGGCGCGCCGTAGCGTCCCAGCGGGATCGCGGCGACGTTCGCCTCTTTGACCTCGTCGACGGAGCGGCCGGTGCGTGCCGCGGCCGCCTCGTCGAGCTCGATGAGGCGCGGCGTCGCGATGCGTCCGGGGGCGGCGCACAGCACCCGTATGCCCTGCGGGCCGAGCTCCTTCGACAGCGTCTTCGCGAGGCCCACGACCGCCGGCCGCATCATGTTCGAGAGCAGGAGGCTCGGGACGACCTCTTTCGTCGACCCCGACGTGAGGAAGATGATCACGCCGCGTCCGGCCGACCGCATGTCGTCGACCACGGCTTTCGCCAAACGCCACGCGGACATCGTCGTGAGTGTGAAGGCGTCGAGGACGGCGTCTTCGTCGAACGCGTCGAAGCCTCCGGGCGCCGGCCCGCCGGCGTTGGCGATGAGGATCTCGACGGGGCCCAACCGGGCGCGGACGCGGGTTGCTCCGTCCGTGATCGCGTCCGGGTCGCGCACGTCGACCGGCACCGCGATGACCTCGCCTCCGCTTTCGCCGAGTTCGCCGGCCAGCCGGTCGAGGACGCCGGCACGGCGCGCCGAGATCGCCACCCTCGCACCCTCGCTCGCGAGTGCTGCTG
>DATLFS010000016.1:0-10437 GCA_035540935.1 Actinomycetota bacterium | reverse complement strand
GCGCGAGACCGTCCTCGACCTCGTCGAGTCGGATGAGCGGCTGTGGCCGGTGGGGCGTCTGGACATCGACACCGAGGGAGCGATCCTGATCACGAACGACGGAGAGCTCACCTACCGGCTTACGCACCCGAGCTTCGAGGTCCCAAAGACGTACCTGGTCGAGGCCCGAGGCACCTTGAAGGACGCGGACGTGAGGGCACTTCGGCGGGGGATAGAGCTCGACGACGGGTTGACGGCTCCGGCCGAGGCGGAATTGGTGGATCGGACGCGGGGCTCGACGCTGGTAGAGGTGGTCCTGAGGGAGGGGCGGCACCGGCAGGTCCGAAGGATGTTCGAGGCGCTCGGCTATCCCGTGACGCGCTTGGCGCGCACGGCGATCGGGCCGCTGCGGCTCGGGCGGCTGAAGCCCGGCACCGCGCGCCGCTTGCGGGTCGAGGAGGTACGGGATCTCTACGCGGCGGTCGACCTGTAGACGTGTCGACATGTACCTCTGTAGCCTTATCGCTCCTGGTGAGCGAGGCGGAGCCTGCGGCCGACCGGATGCTCCGCGCGGCAACCGCGGGGGACTTGTCGACAAGGGGATACCGTGCCGGCGATGTTTTATCTATGAGTCGACCTGTCTACAAAGCCACTCACGCGGCCGCCACCCCCTGGACCGGCGGACGCCTAACGTGGACGATCTCACGAAGACGCCGGACCGAGCGAGGATGAGTGGGTGCGGACGGCCGGTCCTGCGCTCTGTCGGGGCCGGCGGTGAGAAGGCGCCGGCCCCGCGGCGACGCTGAGGGCGGAGGGCGAAGAGACTCATAAAGCTGTAGTAGAGATTGACGTTTATGTGGAAGGGTGCGGCCTGTGCGGGTTCCGGGAGACAAATCGATCTCACACCGCGCCTTGATCGTGGGAGCCCTGGCACGCGGCCGGTCGTCCCTGACCGGTCTCAACACGGGGCGCGACGTCGCCGCCACCGCAGCCGCGCTTCGCCTGCTGGGCGTGGAGGTATCCGTCCGGAGCGGGAGCGCGGAGCTGGTAGGGCGCGGCCTGAGATCGCTCAACGAGCCCGGGGACGTGCTCGACTGCGGGAACTCGGCGACGACGCTGCGGATGCTGCTCGGCGTGTGCGCCGGGACACCCGGTCACTTTGTGCTGACGGGGGACGAGTCGCTCCGGCGGCGTCCGATGGCGAGGGTCGTCGACCCGCTTCGAAGCATGGGCGCGTCCATCGGCGGGAGGAGTGGCGGTGACCGCGCCCCGCTCGCGGTGGCGGGACGCCGGCTGCGCGGGGGCGATCTGACCACGACGGTGCCGAGCGCCCAGGTGAAGAGCGCGCTGTTGCTGGCGGGGCTCATGGCCGAGGGATCGACGTCGGTCCGGGAGGCGGTCGTCACCCGCGACCACACCGAGAGGATGCTGGCCGCGGCGGGCGTCCCGATGCGACGGGAGGGTGGTTGCATCGTCGTGCAGGGGGGAAGCGAGCCGGCGCCGGTAGACCGGCGGATCCCGGGCGATGTCTCGGCCGCGATGGTCCTCGTCGTCGCGACGGCGCTGGGGGCGCGGGGCCCGATCGAGATCGAAGACGTCGGGCTGAACCCGACCCGGACCGGCGCCGTCGAGATCCTCCAGCGCATGGGCGCGTCGATCACGGTGGAGCCCGCGGGTGAGTGGGAGGGCGAGCCGGTCGGACGGCTCCGGGCGGAGCCCTCGGCCCTGAGGGGCGTCTCGATCTCCCCGCGGGAGGTTCCAGGCGTGATAGACGAACTGCCGATCCTCGCGGTGGCGGCGGCTGCGGCGGAAGGTGAGACGGTTGTGGAAGGCGCCGCCGAGCTGCGGTTCAAGGAGTCGGATCGCATCGCGGCGACGGTCGAGGCACTGGCGTCGCTGGGAGCGAACGTGGTCGAGCACGAGGAGGGGTTCGTGGTGCGGGGACCTTGGTCTCCCGGCGGGGGTGTCGTCGATGCCCGCGGCGACCATCGGATAGCCATGGCGCTCATGGTGGCCGCGAAGGTCGCCCCCGAACCGGTGCGGGTCCTGGGTGCGGGCGCGGCCGACGTCTCGTTCCCCGGCTTCCTCCAGCTGCTCGAAGGCCGGGAACGTTGATCGTCGCGCTCGACGGCCCCGCCGGCGCCGGTAAGAGCACGGTGGCGCGGCGGGTCGCGGAGGCGCTGGACTTCCACTTCCTCGACACCGGAGCGATGTACCGGGCCGTGGCCGCGGCCGCGCTCGACGAGGGCATAGATCTCGACGACGGCGCGCGTCTCGCCGAGGTGGCGGGGAGGGTCTCGGCCGATCCCGCCGGAGCGCGCGTCTTGCTCGATGGACGGGACGTGTCGGCGACGCTGCGAACGCCGGAGGTTACGGCGGCCGTTTCGCGTGTCGCCGCGCATCCGGAGGTGCGGCGTGCCCTCGTGGAGGAGCAGAAACGCCTGCTCGCCGCCGGCAACCTCGTGATCGAGGGGCGGGACACCGGCTCGGCGGTGGCTCCCGAAGCAGATGTGAAGGTCTTCCTCACGGCGACGCTCGAGGAACGTGCGCGGCGGCGTTGCGTTCAGCTCGGCCGGCCGCCGGAGGGCGCGACGCTGGCCGAGACCGCGCGCGAGATCGCCGCCCGCGATGCCGCCGATTCGACGCGCGAGGCGTCGCCCCTGATCAAGCCGCCCGGCGCGCTCGAGCTGGACACGACGGGGATGTCGTTGGAGGAGGTCGTCGAGGCCGTGGTTGTCCTGGTGAGGGACCGATCTCGGTGACGCAACCGGCCACGGCGGGTCTGCCGGTGGTCGCGGTGGTCGGCCGACCCAACGTCGGGAAGTCGTCGCTGGTGAACCGCATCCTGGGGCGACGCGAGGCGATCGAGCACGAAATGCCCGGGGTGACGAGAGACCGCCGCGGCTTCGTGGCCGAGTGGGCCGGGCGATCCTTCGAGCTCGTGGACACGGGCGGCCTCGAGCCCGGCGCCACCGGCCTCGATGCCCGCATCGTCGAGCAGGCACAGGTGGCGATCGCCGCCGCGGACGTGATCGTGCTGGTCGTCGACGCCGCCGCGGGGCCGAGCGCGGACGACCACGCCGTTGCCGAGCTGCTGCGGCGGGCCGGGAAGCCGGTCCTCATCGCGGCCAACAAGGTGGACGACCCGCGGGACGAGCCGGCTGCCGCGGTGTTCTACCGGCTGGGGCTCGGAGATCCGCACCCGCTGTCGGCGCTCCACGGCCGCGGGTCGGGCGACTTCCTCGAGGCCTTGGTGGCCGCGCTGCCTTCGGAGAAGGGTGAAGGGGAGGTAGAGACGTGGGCCTCCCTGGCTCTCGTCGGCCGCCCGAACGTGGGCAAGTCGTCGTTGTTGAACCGGTTGACGGGTGAGGCTCGAGCCATCGTCGATCCTCGGCCCGGGACGACGCGGGATCCGGTGGATTCCTTCCTGCGCCTCCCGGACGGCCGCCTCGCGCGGGTGGTGGACACCGCCGGCATGCGCCGGGAGGTGAAGATCGACGATCCGGTCGAGTACTTCGGCTTCCTGCGGTCCCGCCGCACCCTCGAGCGCGTCGACGCCGCCGTCCTGGTGGTGAACGCGGAGGAGGGGGTGACCGGACACGACCAGCGGATCGCCGAGGCGATCCTGGAGGCGGGTCGAGCCTGCGTCGTCGTGCTCAACAAATGGGATCTGGTGCCGGTGGACGAGGCGGACCGGAAGCGGTTCGATCGCGACGTGGCGTCCAGGTTGCGCTTCGTCCCGTGGGCGCCCCTCGTACGCACCTCCGCCGTGACGCGCCGAGGCGTGGACCGGATCCTTCCGGCGGTGGAGACGGCCGTGGACTCTCACCGGCGACGCCTCCTCACCGCCGACGTGAATCGTGTCGTGCAGGAGGCGCAGGCGCACCGTCCCCACCCGCGGACCCGCGGCCGCGCCGTCCGCATCCTGTACGCCGTGCAGGCGCGCACGGCGCCGCCACACGTGATCCTGTTCGCCTCGGGGGCGGTGGAGGAGTCGTACCTCCGCTACCTCGAGCATCGCATCCGGGACGTCGAGCCCTTCGAGGGGACACCGGTGCGCTTTGAAGTACGACGCCGTAAGCGTCAAGTAAGGGTTTAGCCTAGAGGGAGACGCCGCGGCCCCTCTCGAGGTCGCCATAGTGCTTTGTCTACTTGTCTCCTTGGAGACGGGGCCGGGACCGCGGCGGGTGAGTAGAATGCGGCGAGCGCACGCGGGACGTGGCGCAGCTTGGTTAGCGCACTGGTCTGGGGGACCAGGGGTCGCCGGTTCAAATCCGGCCGTCCCGACTCGTGAGTCGTAGAGAGGGTGCCGCGCCGCGGCCCGAGGCGGAGGGGCCTGCCGCTCCCGCGCCGGGAGACGGCACCCGCATCGCGACCATTCCGAACGTCCTCTCGTTGCTCCGTCTCGCCTCCGTTCCGCTCTTCGTCTGGCTCTTCGTGTCGGGAAGAGAGGAGATCGCCGTGGTGCTCTACGGCGTCGCGGCGTCGACGGACTTCTTCGATGGCCTCGTCGCCCGCCGCTTCGACCAGGTGAGCGAGATAGGCAAACTCCTAGACCCGCTCTCCGACCGCGTCCTCATCGTCGCCCTGGCGTTGGCGTTGGTGGCGCGCCGCGTTCTCCCCGGCTGGCTCGCGGCGGCGGTCATCGTCCGCGACCTCGTGCTCTTGAGCGCGTTCCCGTTGCTCGAGCGCCGCGGCCGCGGCAGGATCCCGGTACGCCGCGTCGGAAAGGCGGCCACCGCAGCGCTGTTCGTGGGACTCACCTCGCTCGCAGTGGGGGAGACGTCGTTCCCCCCCGCCGCCGTAGCAGAGGAGGTAGGGCTGCCGTTCGTGCTCCTGGGCGCGGCCCTCTATTGGGTGGCGGGGGCGCTCTACGCGCGCGACGCGCATCGCCTGGTCCGATCTCCCGTAGCCCCGGTACCGTAGGCAACGTAGACAAGTCGACAAGTAGACGCGAGGAAAGGGGAGAGGCGTGCCCGAGGTGCCGGACGACCGGCGATATACGAAGGAGCACGAGTGGGCGAAGCACGACGGTGGGCGGGTGGTCGTCGGCATCACCGACTACGCCCAGGACCAGCTCGGCGACGTTGTCTTCGTCGGCCTTCCGGCCGCGGGCGCGGAGGTCGAGGCGGGGAAGGCCCTGGGCGAGGTCGAGTCGACGAAGTCCGTCTCGGACATCTACAGCCCGGTGTCGGGACGCGTGGCGGAGAGGAACGACGAGGTCGAGGCGAATCCCGAGCTGATCAACGACGATCCGTACGGGCGGGGTTGGCTCGTCGCCATAGAGCCGGCCGGCGGAGATCTCGAGCGTCTGCTCACGGCGGAGCAGTACCGCGCGTTGATCGAGGAAGGATAAGCGTTGACTAACCCTAAAGCTGCGGTATAGGTTGCCGGGCATGTACTGCACGAACTGCGGACACAAGAACCCCGAAGGCGCCAACTTCTGCTCCTCCTGCGGAGCTGCGCTGACGGAGGCGCGGGGGAGCGACACCACGATCACGTTCCAGCCGGCCGAGCTCGAGAGCGACATCGACGAGGAGGTCCACATCTCGCCCGATGAGCTCGAGGGCGGTCGGGCGGTCCTGATCGTGAAGCGGGGGCCTAACGCCGGGAGCAAGTTCTTCCAAGACACGGCGGTCACGAGGATCGGCCGTCACCCCGACAGCGACATCTTCCTCGACGACATCACCGTCTCCCGCCGCCATGCCGAGATACGCCGCACCTCCGGTGGCTTCGCCTTGCACGACGTCGGCAGTCTGAACGGCACCTACGTCAACCGCGAGCGCGTCGAGGAGGCCGATCTACGGTCGGGCGACGAGATCCAGATAGGCAAGTTCAAGCTCGTGTTCCTCGCGGGGAGCTGAGCGATGCCGCTCTCCCGCTCGAGGGACTATCTCAGCATCGGCGAGGTCCTCGACCAGATCCGAGAGGACTTCCCGGACGTCAGCATCTCGAAGATCCGCTTCCTCGAGGCCGAGGGCCTGATCGCGCCCGAGCGCACCGGCTCGGGCTACCGCAAGTTCTACGAGCCGGACGTCCGGCGCCTTCGTTACATCCTGTCGCTCCAGCGCGACCAGTTCCTTCCGCTGAAGGTGATCCGGGAGCGGCTGGAGGAGGCCGACCGGGATGGCGGTGTTCCCGAGGTGGGCCCGGCGCCGGGTCCGACGCCGGCTCCCGCTTCGTCGCCGGGCCCGGCCCCCGGCCCCGGTCTGACCGACGCCCATCTCAACCGCGACGAGCTGCGCGCGGCCTCCGGTCTGACCGAGGCGGAGTTGCGCAGCCTGGAGGAGTTCAGCCTGCTCGACCGGAAGGAGGAGGGCGAGGCCTACGACGGGAACGATCTGCTGGTCGCGAAGGCCGCCAAGAGATTCTTCGCCTACGGCGTCGAGCCGCGCCACCTCCGTATGTACCGCCAGTTCGCGGACCGCGAGGCGAGCTTCTTCTCGCAGATCGTCACGCCCGTCGCCCGCCGCCGCGACGCGGACGCGAGCAAAGAGGCGGCGCGCTCCGTCACCGAACTGGCCGCCCTGGCACGCCAGATACGGGAGGGCATCCTCGCCTCCACCCTTCGAGACCTCGTCTGAGACCTCGGGGGACATGTCGACAAAGCGACTAGTCGCCTTACTGCTCGTCGGCGCGTCCGTGGTGGCCGGCGCGCCGGCACAGGGGCGGAACCGGGTCGAGCCGGAGCGCGCCGGCTGCTACGCCTGCCTCGTGGTCGACGAGGAGGGGCGCGTCCTCTTCGCGCGGCGGGCGAACGTGCCGCTGCCGAACGCGTCCACGACCAAGATCGCGACCGCGCTCGTGGTGGTGGACGCGACGCAACCCGGCGAGCCGGTCACGGTCTCAGAGGCGGCGGCCGCTACGGGGGGCGGCGGCCTCGCCCTGGAGCCGGGCGATCGCGCCTCGGTCGAAGACCTGCTCGCGGCCCTTTTGCTGTCCTCCTCCAACGATGCCGCAGTGGCTCTCGCGGAGCACGTCGCCGGAACCGAAGAGGCGTTCGTGGAGGCCATGAACGTGCGCGTGCGGGCGCTCGGCGCCGCCGCCACTAGGTTCACGACCTCCCACGGCCTGGACGCCCCGGGCCACGTCTCCTCGGCCGCGGATCTGGCCCGGCTGGCCCGAGCTCTCCTCGACGATCCCTTCCTGGCGGAGGTCGTCGCCCGGCCGCGGGACGTCATCGAGGTGTCGGGACGTCCGCTGCGACTGGAGAACCGTAACCTTCTACTCGAGACGTACCCCGGGGCGATCGGCGTGAAGACCGGCTACACCCTCGGCGCCGGCAATGTGCTCGTGGCCGCCGCGCGCCGCCGCGGCCGGACGCTCGTCGCGGTGGCGATGCGCTCGGTGGACGCCGCCGCGGATGCGAGCCTGCTGCTCGACCACGGCTTCGCCCGCCTCGCGCGCACCTTGCTGGTCCGAGCCGGCGCCCCCGTGGGTGTTCTCGTGTTCTCCAGCGGGGCGACGCATGTCGTGGCCGCCCGCGCCGCGCGCGGGCCGAGCCGGCGGGAGGACGTCACCGTCGCCTTCCGACCGGGGGCACGGGCGCCGGTGCGTGCGGGTGACATCGTCGGAAGCGTCGGCGTGCAGGGCGGGGGAGGCGTCTCGATCACACTGCCGGCGGTGGCCGCCGACACTGTCGCGGCGCCGACCGCGAGTGGACTTGCGGGGGGTCTCGCCGCCGTACTTCGCGCCGCCGCGACCGCGGTGGGCAGGCGTTGACGCGGGAGGCGGGCCCTCCCGCCGCTGCCCCCTTCGAGGTGCTCGCGACGCGGGCTCAGGTGACGGACGCGGTGGAGCGGGTGGCCGCGGAGCTCTCGACGATCTACGAGGACGACGTCGAGCCGCCGATCCTCGTCGGCGTCCTGAAGGGATCGACGCTCTTCCTCGCGGACCTGATACGGGCGATGCCTATCGCCGTGCAGATCGACTTCATGGCGATCTCCTCCTACGAGGCGCAGGCGGAGCAGCCGTCGGTGGTGCGGATCGTCAAGGACCTGGAGCACGAGATAACGGGCCGCGACGTCGTCATCGTCGAGGACATCGTCGACACCGGTCTGACGCTCGCTTACCTGCGCCGCACGCTGCTCGAGCGCGAGCCGCGGAGCCTGCGCACGGTCACGCTGCTGGACAAGGCGGTGCGGCGGATCGTCCCGGTCGAGCTCGAGCACCGCGTCTTCGAGATCCCCGACGTCTTCGTGGTCGGCTACGGCATGGACTTCCAGGGGCATTACCGCAACGTGCCGCAGCTGGTGGCGGTGCGTGATCTCCCGCGGCTCGCGGCCGAGCCGCGGCTCCTCGTCGCGCCGCTGTTCGGCGCGCCGCAGGTAAGGGGGGCACGGTAGGGGTGGTGGTAGTTTCCTGACATGGTCGAGCTTCAGCTCGTGGGGGTGCGTGTGGAGCTCCCGTCGAACCAGCCCATCGTCCTCCTGAAAGAGACCGATGGAGAGCGTTATCTGCCCATCTGGATCGGCGCGGTCGAAGCGACCGCGATCGCGTTCGCCCTCCAGGGGATCCAGACTCCACGTCCCATGACGCACGACCTGTTGCGGGACGTGCTCTCGGAGGTCGGCGTGAACGTCGAGCGCATCCTCATCAACGAGCTCGTGGATCAGACGTTCTACGCGCTGATCCGCATGACATCCGACGGCCGCACGAGCGAGGTCTCCTCGCGCCCCAGCGACGCGATCGCGCTCGCCGTGCGTATCAACGCGCCGATCTTCGCGAGTGAGGACGTGCTCGAGCAGGCGGGGATCGAGCTGCGGGACGAGGAGGAGACCGAGGTCGAGAAGTTCCGCGAGTTCCTCGACCAGGTCACGCCCGAGGATTTCCAGGGGTAACACGACCGATAACGCTCAACCCGCGCGTGAGCCTTCCTTGACAGCGCGCGCGGCGTGTGCCACGCTCTTCACGCACGTAACTACGCGGGTGTGACTCGACCAAGGAGACACCGATGGAGGAGCAGGGGTACCGGGGCCCGCAGGCCTGCAAGATCGTGGGCATCACCTACCGGCAGCTCGACTACTGGACGCGGACCGGCCTCGTCGAGCCCTCGATCCATCCGGCCACCGGCTCGGGGAGCCAGCGCCTCTACTCGTTCAACGACCTCCTTCAGCTCAAGGTCGTCAAGCAGCTGATCGACGCGGGCGCGTCCCTGCAGAAGGTCCGCCAGGCGATCGACTACGTGCGCACCCACCTGGACGACGACTGGTCCCGCGCCACGATCGTGACCGACGGCGCCGGTGTCTATGCCTGCACGTCCGATGCCGAGGTCGTCGACCTGCTCCGCCGCGGCCAGGGTGTCCTCGGAGCGATCGTCGCGGTCGACCGGGTCAAGGAACAGCTGGCCGGCGATCTGCGCGAACTCCGGCCTCAGCCGGCCGCCGTGGGGTACGTTTCCCCCGGATCCGAGCAGGTGAGCGCGAAGGAGGGCTAGACCATCTCGCAAGGCCGCGCCGGAGGCGACGACGCCGTCCGGCAGCCGTTGCCCCACGAGTTGGTCGCGTTCGCCCACAACAGCGAGCGGCAGTTCGCCAAGTTGCTCGACTTCTACCGGATCGACTGGGAGTACGAGCCCACGACGTTCGACATCGCGTGGGATCGCAACGGCAGCGCCACGCAGCGCTTCTCGCCGGACTTCTACCTGCCGGCCTTCGACCTCTACATCGAGATCACGACGCTCAACCAGAAGCTCGTGACGAAGAAGAACCGCAAAGCGCGCCGGCTCATGGAGCTGTATCCGGATGTGCGCTGCAAGATCCTCTACCAGCGCGACTACCTGAATCTGCTGGTCAAATACGGCCTCGAGGAGCCGTCGCAGGGGCCTCTGGTGACGGGCGAGCCCTCGACCGAAGGCCGCGACTTCATAACGTCGGCGCTCGCCGGCTGAACGTGGCGGGCGGAGAAGAGCGGCGTTCGCCGCTGCTCGAGGTCCACCGGCGTCTCGGCGCGCGCCTCACGGAGTTCGGCGGGTGGATGATGCCGCTTCAGTACGAGGGCGTGGTGGCGGAGCACCGCGCCGTGCGGCGCGCCGCCGGCGTCTTCGACGTCTCGCACCTCGGGAAGCTCCGCGTCCGCGGCGACGGCCGCGGCCTTCAGGAGGCCGTCACGGCCGACGTCCTCACCCTCGAGCCGGGCCGCGCGTCGTACGCGCTGGTGCTGGCGGAAGACGGCGGGTGCATCGACGACGTGTTCGTCTACCGGCTGGCCGAGGAAGAGTGGCTGGTCGTCCCGAACGCGGCGAACGTCGCCGCGGTCGCTGCGGCGCTGCGGGAGTGCGGCGCCGATCCCGCCGACGAGTGGGACCGCTGGGCGATCCTCGCGGTGCAGGGCCCGGCGTCGCTCGAGCTGGTCGACCGCGTGCTGCCGGGCGCCGACACGGGCTCGATGCGCCTCCACAGCTGGGCGCCGCTCGACTTGCTCGGCGCGCCGGGCATCGTGGGGCGGACGGGGTACACG
>DATLFS010000015.1:0-6566 GCA_035540935.1 Actinomycetota bacterium | reverse complement strand
CCGGCTCGCCCACCGGCTCAATCGCTTCGAGTGGCGCGGCTACGAGCAGCGCGAGATGCCGGAAGGGCTCGCGCTCGAGCGCCGCAAGCAGCGTCACAAGCGCGAGCGCACGCTCTACAAGTTGCAGCGGGACGCGCGCGCGGAACAGGCGGCGCACCGGGCGGGTGGTGCGCGATGAGTCAGCCGTCTTTCTTCGATGTCCCACGCGCGCGCAACTCAATCCGGAACGGGAAGCTGAGGAGAGACCCCGAGGAGAGCTTCGCAGCAGCGCGTTCTCTTTCGGACGAGTACGTCACCCATCTCCAGGGCCTCATCGTGGCGACGCTTCGGATCTCGGGCCCGCTGACCGACGAGGAGCTCGTCGAGCGCATCCGGGACTACTACGACGACGCCCCTCCGAGCGACTCGTCCATCCGCACCCGGCGCGCAGAGGTAGCCCGTGAGGGCCTCATCACCCGGGCCGGCACGTCGGAGACGACGCGGGGACGCGCGTGCGCGTTGTGGAGGGCCGTATGACCGTTCGAGGCATCGACCCACTCGCGATCGCGACTGAGGTACGCCTCCACAACTGGGCGCGCGAGAACCTGAGGACGAAGGCGCGCCGCTACCTCATCGAAGGGCGCCTCACCGTGCGACGCGTCACCGATAGCGAGATCGACGCGTTCGCTCACGGAACCGAGACGACGCATCACGTCGGCTACCGGCGCGGCGGATGGTTCTGCACCTGCGAGGCGCGCGGTAGGTGCTCCCACGTCGAGGCGCTGCAACTCGTGACAGAGAGACCGGGAGACCCGATCCCGCCCGGCGGCTGGACCGGAGATAGGAGGAGCACATGACAGACGACCGTGCCGAGCGCGTCGCGGCGATTAGACGTATCTCCGCCGGCAGCGGCAACAAGCTGCGTCGCAGCCGCGCCGAGCGACGCGCCGGCGCGTTCAAGGAGAGCCCCGAACTCGAGCGCCTCGTTGAGCTACGTGAGAAGAACCCCGATCGGTACGACGCGGTCGTGTCGCCATCTATGCGCACGACGATCGGGTTCTACGAGTCGGCCAAGCGAGCGCACGAAGAGACGGGAGGCGATGCGGCGTGAAGGCGGAGGAGATCGAGGCCCTCGAAGTAGAAGCGCGCAAGGCCGAGGCAAAGGCGGCGAAGGCACGGGAGGCGCTCGAGCGCCAACGCGCCGAGGCGCGCCGTCGTTATGAGGCACGGCTCGAGGAGTGGGACCGGAAGTGGTTCGACGCGTTCGATCGCGACAAGCTCGACGCAGCCGTCGACGAGGCGCGTCGTGCGTTCGACCGGGCAGTTGCCGAGGGCACGGGCGTTCACGCGGCATGGCTGAATTTCCAGCGCGCGGGGTTGCGCCGTTATCGGCTTGTCGATGAGGCCCGAACAGTGGGCGAGCGCGTACGTCCCGGTACCCGTGACTCGACACCGCTCTCCCTGACGGTGACCGACGACTTCGCCGACGCCTATAAGCAAGCGGTCAGTCGTGTCGCCAACAACCTGGTCGAGGACGAGCTCGATGAGATGCGCGAGGAGCGCGAGCAGTTCGCGTCCGAGGAAAAGTGATGGCCGTCGATGGAACCGGGCGCGCCGGTGATGAATTGAGAGAAGTATGAGCGAGCGACCGGAGACCCGCCCCATCGACCGGAGCGACTACGCGCGCGCACACATACTCGTGAACGTGCTCCGCGCCAACTTCGGAGAAGAGCTGCACGAGATCGCCGACTCGCTCCGGCACGCTTACGAGCAAGACACTCACGTCCTCCGTCGGATGCCCGAGATCGGCCTCGACGACGACGAGTTCCTCGCCCGGGAGTTCGGCCATACCGCTCGTCTGCTCGAGGCGCTCTTCCGAGGTGATCACTCGATGTCGACTCTGGAGTCGGCAGGAAAGACGGTATGCAGCGAACCCGGGTGCCCGAACCTCACCTACTTTGGGAAGTGCTTCGAGTGTCGGCTGTCCGACGCCGGCATGATCGTCGAGGACGATGACTCCGATGACTCCGATGACTCCGATGACGACGATGCCTAAGCGCCCGTGCCTCGACTGCGACGAGCTCACCGAAGGTTCGGTCTGCGCCGACTGCAGGCGCGCCCGGATGCGTCGAGACCCGATGCACTCGAAGACAGCGAACGCGCGCTACGGCAATCGCACCTACCGGTCGAACCGCAAGCGCGCGCTGAGACGCGACGGCCATCGCTGCCGGAGGTGCGGCGCGACCGAGGGTGTCCAGACGCACCACATCGTCCCGATACCGGACGGTGGCTCGCATCACTTCTCGAACCTCGTCTCTTTGTGCCCGCGCTGCCATGCGAAGGTCGAAGCCGAGACGCGCCGCGCGAGGGGAGGGGGGGACCAACTCGAGGTCGGCCGCCATAACCTTCGGGCAAGTGGAACGCGCACGGTCGGGAAACCG
Source organism: Actinomycetota bacterium (assembly GCA_035540935.1). Lineage (GTDB taxonomy): Bacteria > Actinomycetota > CADDZG01 > CADDZG01 > WHSQ01 > DATLFS01. Next base: position 4,146 of record DATLFS010000015.1, on the reverse strand, counting down.
TCCCTACGGGGTGAGGCCGGTGCCTAGACCCCCGGGACGCCCCGCAAAGCCGATCGAGGTGCACCGGCGCGCCGGCAACCCGTCGAAGAAGCATCTGCCGGAGCCCGTGAAGGTCGTCGCGATGTCCAAGCCGCCGCGGGCACCGCAGGGCCTCAGACGGCCCGGGAGAAAGCTGTGGCGAACCCTCTGGGGCGAAGCCGGCGCGTGGCTCGCACCGAGCGACCTGCCACTCGTCGTGATGCTGTGCGAAGCCGAGGACGAGCGGGCCGATCTCCGCCAGGTCGTCGCCGAGGAAGGCCGCACCTTCACGACGAAGACGGGCTACGTCGCGCCGCATCCCGTTGTCGGGCAACTTCGGAGCCTCGAGGGCCAGATGACGACGTGGCTGTCGATGCTCGGGCTGTCTCCGTCGGACAGGGCTCGGCTCGGCCTCGCCGAGGTGCGGCGCGTCGGCCACCTCGAGGAGCTCAAGGCGCGCCGGGAGGCGAGGCTTGGCCGCTAGCGAAGGGCCGTTCGTCATCGACTTCATCGAGGCGCACTGCCGCATCACCGCGGGCGAGCGCACCGGTGAGGCCGTTCACCTGCTCGAGTTCCAACGTGAGCTGATCGAGGAGCTCTATGCCCTCGACGACTCGGGACGGCGGCGCTACCGGCAGGCGTATCTCCAGATGCCGAGGAAGAACGGCAAGACGTACCTGCTCGCGTGTCTGTCGCTGTACGAAGCGGCGACGGGAGAGCCCGGCGGCGAGATCTACTACTGCGCCGGCGATCGCCATCAGGCGGGGCGCGCGTTCAGGGAGTGCCGGCGCATCATCGAGATGGACCCCGAGCTGCGCCAGCTGTTCCGCCTCTATCGCCAGCACATCGAGGTCCCGTCTTCCGGGACCATTCTCAGAGTGCTGTCGTCCGACGCCGGTCTGCAGCAGGGATTGAGCCCGTCGTTCGTCGTGTTCGACGAGGTCGCGGTCCAACCGGACGATCGCCTCTGGAACACGATGACGCTCGGCTCGGGCGCTCGCACGCAACCGCTCACCGTCGGCATCTCGACGCCGGGATGGTCGAAGGACTCGCTCGCCTACCGCCTGTACGACTACGGCAAGCGGGTGAGCGCCGGCGAGACCGACGACGACAGCTTCTTCTTCAAGGCGTTCGAGCCCGCCGATCCCGACTGCGACCACCGCGGCCCCGAGGTGTGGCGCGACACGAACCCCGCGCTCGGCCACTTCCTCCACGAGGACGACTTTCGTTCGACCGTGCTCAAGACGCCCGAGAGCGACTTTCGCCGCTTTCGCATCGGCCAATGGGTCGCATCCAAAGAGGCCGCGCTCCCGTTCGGCGCGTGGGGGGAGTGCGTCGACCCCGCGCGTGTCGTTCCGGACTCGGAGCGGATCGTCCTCGGCTTCGACGGCAGCTTCAACCACGACGCGACCGCGCTGATCGGTTGCACCATCGAGGACCCGCATCTCTTCGTCGTCGACATCTGGGAGCAACCGGACGACGACCCGATGTGGCGGGTGCCGATGACAGACGTCATCGCTGCGATCAAAGACGCGGCGCGCCGCTACGACGTCGCCGAGACCGCGATGGATCCCTACCGGTGGCAGCAGGCGATGGCCGAGCTCGAAGACGAAGGGCTGCCGGTGGTCGAGTATCCGACCGCCGCGGTGCCCCGCATCGTGCCGGCGTGGGCGAAGTTCTACAACGCGGTGATGGAGCGCTCGCTCACGCACGACGGCGATCCGCGCCTCGCCCGCCACGTCGCCAACCTCATGCTGAAGAGCGACCGCCACGGCCCGAGACCTACTCGCGACCGCAACGCCCCCCGGACGTTCATCGACGCCGCCATTGCGGCCGTGGTGGCGTACGACCGAGCCACGGCGCCCCGGAAGCGCCCGCGCTCGAGGGTGCTCTACACGTTCTCGTGATCCGCCGCGAAGCCCACCTGATTTTGTGATTGACTCTCATCTCGTGGTCTGCGGAAACTGCGAGATCAACCCCGTCCACGGCAAGGGCCGGTGCCGCCCCTGTCTCGAGTACCGGAGGCGCACCGGAGAAGAGCGCCAGGAGCGTCTCTACCGGCGTCAGCACGAGTTGAACGCAAGGGCGAGGCGACGGCCCAACGCGTTCGCCCGGCTCGAAAGGATCCTCGCTTGAAACAGTCCGCCCCGGAGCGCGCCCTCGACCTCCTGGTCCACCTCTCCGGCGAGATCAAGGAGACGCGTCGCTGGGCCATAAACGCCGCCTACGATCGGCGCGTCCGGGGCAACACCCCGCCCGGCACTCATCGGAACGGGAAATCCGACCCAACCGGCGGCATCGCGACCGGCAAGTCGCAGGAGGATCTCCGGGACGCGCTGCGCGAGCTGGACGAGGAGCTGCTCGCCGGCGTGAGGGCCATCGTGCGCGCCTACGACAGGGTGGACCGAGCGTTCAACCGGACCGATCCCCGGCACGAGATCACGCGCGACCGCTTCCCGAGCGAACCGCGCGCGGAGATCCTCAAGGCGCAAGCCGCCAAGGCGCGTCGAGACGAGCGCTGTGAAGGTTACGGCGTGTCGTGAGAGCCGCGCTGTGACGCTCAGAATCCCTTGGAATCGTTCGGGTGCTCTCCGGTAGTCCGTTGTGGCAGAAGGGCGATTCTGAGCGTTTCCCGGACGCCGGGAGCGTCCCTGAGTGGCACTACTACGCCGCGTGCGCCGCGATCGACATCGACGAGGCCGACAGGCTCTTCTTTCCCGGACGCGGTCAATCGGTCAACGCCGCGCGCGCTATCTGTCTCCGATGTCCCGTACTCGACGACTGTCGGGACTGGGCGCTCGACCAGACTGACGAGCTCTATGGCGTATGGGGCGCGACGTCGAAGGGTGAGCGGCGGCAACTGCGGCGCGCCGTGGCGTGAGTTTTCGCCCCAGGTAGAAACCTGGGTTTCAACCTGGGGTCCCAGGACCACAGTAGAAGCAACGCGAAGGGGCGGAGGCTCCCCGAGTAGGAACCTCCGCCCCCAAGCGATTTCGCAGGCTCTGAGCGGCCTTAGACGGCTGCCTCCACGGGTGGCAACCCGAGGGCGGTATCGATCGCCATGTCTCTCAGCACGCCGTCAGCGTCGTCGTATGAATTTACGACGTTGACGACGTCGTCCTGCCAGTCGATGTCGACTGCTCGGAGCTCTGCGGCGCAGATGTCTTCGAGGCCAGCTTCGAAGATATCTACGTAGAGTCGGAGCAGGTGTTCACGCGATACAGGCATCCCCGACGCCTCCGCTACGGCCTTCGCCATCATCGCGGCACGGAGGGAGCGTTCGAATTCTCTCCGACGCCTTACCAGCCAGGGCTTCAACGTCAAGGCCGGGACGACGTCGTGCAGTGCGTGGTCGGCGAGGTGCTTCTCGGGGTCGAACTGGTCGAGTAGCTCTTCGATCCGGCGCTCGTCCTCTTCGGTGAAGATCAGCTTTGCCATCAGACGGTCTGCCGCTCGCGCCCGTATCCCGCGTCGAGGGCCTCATCGAAGAAGCCGTACAAGATGTCGGAGAGCGCATTCTGCTGGTCGCCCGGAAGGTTCCGCGTGACGACCATGTATTCCGCCGTTGTCTGGTACTCGACGACGTTTCGGAGAGCCTCGTGGATCTCCGGCTCGAGCTGGTCACGGCTGGCGGCGACCACTTGCGTCAGCTCGTCGAGGAAGCGCTGCGCCGCTTGGCCGGCGCGGTATGCCTGCGAGACGTGGTCGCGAAGGAGGTTGCACAGGTACCGGAGGATGTTCTCGTTGTACTCGGGGTTGTCGTCGAAGCTGATCCCCGCGTTCTCGATTGCCTCGCGGAAGCGCGGCAGTAGGTTGGTGGTGAAAGTCGGTTCTGACATCGGTTTTTCCTTTCGTCGAAAGACTTTGACTCGGCTACCGTCAACCTGGGTTACGGGTAGAGGGGGCCGGAGGGCCGCGTGCTTGCGCGCGTAACTGGGCCGTTTTCGCACGCCGATTTCCTGCGTTTTCGCAGGTCGGCACAGCGTCTAGGTCGGGACGCTCCCAAAGCACGCGCGCTAACCAAGCTGCGCCACGCCCCGCCACTCAAGCATCCCACGGCAACTTCCGTCACGAGCAACGGCCCGAAACTGTGGAATTGTCGTACGCCGAGGAGCGTTACCGTGGGGA
>DATLFS010000014.1:0-23467 GCA_035540935.1 Actinomycetota bacterium | reverse complement strand
CCGGCACACAAAGCGGGGGAGGGCGGGGGGTGCCCGGCCTGCTTGCACGAGTTAGCAGCCGCCGCTATGGTGCCCGCCGGAAAGAGGCCCTCGCGGGCGCCGCCGGAAGGAGCGGGCGTCGCGGGCCGCCGCCCCAGGAGGGGCGAGGAAGCCAACCAGAAGGGCCGCGGTATCGGCGCGGCTCCGGAAGGAGATCCATGTCCAGAGCGAGGAAGTCGACGCGCGTGAGGGGTGTCGTGGCTGCGGCCGTGGCGATCGCGGTGGCGGCGCCGGTCGCGGCCGCGCAGACGGGCGCTCCGACGCTTGTGGTGGACCGGGCGCCGAAGCGCGTCGGGTACCGGCAGACGGCGATCGTGAAGGCGCGCCTCCAGAACGGCGCGCCGGGCGACGAGGTGGCGATCGAGAAGCGGGTCGGGGAGTGGTGGAAGCTCCTCCAGACGAAGCCGGTCGACGACGAAGGTCGCGTGACGTTCAGGCTGCGGGACCGCCGCACGTCGTCCACCTACCGGGTGTCGTGGACGGATCCGCTGAGCGAGGCCGTCACGACGAGCGAATCGTTCCGGGTGCGCGTGCGGCCCCAGCTCACGCTTCGCAGCCGGCCCCGGCACCCCTACGCGGGGGAGCGGATCGTGCTGCGCGGCACGCTCAGGCCGGCGGAGCGAGGTCGCCGCGTCGTGCTGCAGCGGCGCGTCTCGGGTGAGTGGAGGACGATGGGTCGTGCCGGAGCGGGCGATGGGACCTTCCGCTTCGGCTTCTCCGCCCCCCGCGCCGGACGCAACAAGGTGCGGGCAGTGTTCCGCGGAGACGAGGGGAACACCAGCCGGACGCGATCCCGGGCGGTGACGGTCTTCGATCCCGATCTGGCCACGTGGTACGGCCCGGGCTTCTACGGCAACTCGACGGCCTGCGGCCGCCGGCTCACCCGGGGCACCCTCGGCGTGGCCCACCGGTCGCTCCCGTGCGGGACGATGGTGCGGATCGCCTTCCGCGGCCGCACGATCCGGGTGCCGGTCATCGACCGTGGTCCGTACACGTCGGCGGAGTGGGATCTCACGGAGGAGACGGCGAACCGGATCGGCTTCTCGGGGAAGCAGACGATCGGAACCGCCCTCTGAGCTGAGCCCCGTGCCGCGGGGCGGATGCACCCCGTCCCTATAATGATGCGACCTTGGCTAAGGCGCTGGTTCTGAACGTCTCGTACCAGCCGCTGTGTGTCGTTGATGTGCGGCGGGCGCTCGTCCTCGCCCTGAAAGGCAAAGCCGAGGTCCTCCACACCAACGGCCACGTGTTCCGCTCGGAGACGCTGGATCTCGCCGCGCCGACCGTCGTCCGCCTCAACTACTTCGTCCGGGTGCCTTTCCGCGCCCGGGCGTCGTTGTCCCGGCGCGCCGTCTTCATCCGCGACAACTTCGAGTGTCAGTACTGCGGGCGCCCGGCCGAGAACGTCGATCACGTGGTGCCGCGAAGCCGCGGCGGGCGCCACACCTGGGACAACGTCGTGGCCTCGTGCCGCCCCTGCAACGCCCGCAAGGAGAACCGCGCTCCCGCCGATGTCGGCTTGAACCTGCGCCGCGCCCCTTCGCCGCCGCACGACAGCGTCTGGATCATCGTCGCCGCGGATCGCCACCTCGACCCCTCCTGGCAGCCCTATCTGCGGCTGTCCGAGCGCCTCGCGGCGCATTTCGCCTGATCTTCGCGCCGTCCCCGCGGTAGCTCTCGCGGCGTCCCGCCGCTCGCTCTTCGCGCCGTCCGTCCGGATCGGACGCAAACACAACCATTCACAGGGACCTCATCAGTAACAAATTACAAAAGGGTAATTCGGCTCCGTTCGTTGACTTGGGGAGCGGCAGGGGCGTACTTTGCCCAACAAGTGGAGTGAAGTGGAGGAAAGTGGTGGCACGGGGAACGAGAGGCCGCCTCCTTCAACGGCAGGGCCGAGCAGGGGACACGAGGTGGACTTCACCGGGGAGTACCGGCACTCGATCGACACGAAGGGACGGCTCATCGTCCCTTCGGCGATGCGCGAGCCGCTCGGGGAGACCGTCTACCTGTCCCGGTGGATGGAGAACTGCATCGCCCTGTGGTCGGAGCAGGGCTGGGCGGACATCACCGACCGGCTCCGGTCGCTCCCGCCGAGCCAGGTCCAGGCGCGCCGCTTCCTCCGGCTGATGTCCGCGTCCGCGCACCGCGACACCGTCGACAAGCAAGGGCGCATCAACGTGCCTCAGAAGCTCCGGGAGATCGCCGGCATCACGAGGGACGCGGTCGTGATCGGCGTTCTCGACCACGCCGAGATCTGGGACCCGGACCGGTACGAGCAGCAAGAGGCACTCGAGCAGTCGTTCGGATTCGAAGCGCTGGCCGAGGACCTGCAGTTCTGATGCAGGCGAGAGGGGAGGGTGTCATGAGGGTCAAGACCGAGGTGGCTCGCGAGGTCGGGCAGAGCCTCGTGGTGCTCGGGCTCACGGGCTCGACCGTCGGGGGCCTCCTGGGCATGCTGGCGATCGCGACCCGCGCGCTCGGACGGTGACGATGAGCGGCGGCAGCCTGCTATGGAACACGAACCGGTCCTCGCACGAGAGGTCACGGACCTCCTCGTCCCTTCGCTGGAACGCGGCGGCGTCTTCGTCGACGCGACGCTCGGACGCGCCGGACACGCGCGTCGAATCCTCGACGCGGCTCCGCGTGCCCGTCTCGTCGGCATCGACCGCGACCCGGACGCCCTTCGGGAGAGTGGGGCCAACCTCGCCGCGCACGCAGAGCGCGTCCGGCTCGTACGTGGCGACTTCGCGAGCCTCCCGGCCGTACTGGAACGACTCGGGGATGCGTCGGTTCGCGGAGTCCTACTCGACCTTGGAGTTTCTTCACCCCAACTTGATGATGCGTCTCGCGGCTTCAGTTTCCGATCCGACGGGCCGCTCGACATGCGCATGGATCCCGACCAGGCGCTTTCCGCGCACGTGATCGTGAACACCTACGAGGAACAGGACCTGGCTCGCATCCTTCGGCTCTACGGCGAGGAGCGGTTCGCGGGGCGCGTCGCGCGCGCGATCGTCGCGGCGCGCCCGATCGATACGACCGCGCGCCTGGCCGAGGTGGTTGCGGAGGCGATGCCCGCCCCCGCGCGGCGCGTCCCGGGGCATCCGGCGCGCCGGACCTTTCAGGCGATCAGGATCGAGGTCAACGACGAGCTCGGGGCGCTGCGGCGCGTGCTCCCCGCGGTCGTCGATGCCCTCGATGAGGGAGGGCGGGCCGTCGTCCTCACGTATCACTCGCTCGAGGACCGCATCGTGAAGCGCTTCTTCGCCGACGAAGCTCGCGGATGCACGTGCCCTCCCGACTTCCCGATCTGCACCTGTGGCGCGTCCGCGCGTCTGCGGGTGCTCACGCGGCGCCCGGTTCGACCGAGCGCCGAGGAAACCGCGCGGAACCCGAGGTCCAGCGCGGCCAAGCTGCGCGCGGCGGAGCGTCTGCGGGAGGCGGCGTGAGCACCGCGCCTCGCCACCTTCGCCGGCGCCAGGCGGCCGCGACGCCGCACCTGCGCGTTGTGCGGAAGGGGCGCCGCCGCGCCGGCCGCGGGCGGGGAACCTCCGTCTTCGTCACCGGCGGGATCATCGCCGTGGCCCTCGTTTTCGGCGTCCTCCTCGAGCAGGTGATCCTGGCGCAGTCTGCGTTCCGGCTCTCGGCGATCCGCGAACGCCTCGCGACGGCCGAACGTCGCTACGAGAACCTCATGCACGAGGCCGTGATCTTGGACAATCCCGCGCGCATCGAGCGCGTCGCACGGCGACGTCTCGGGATGATCGAGCCCGATCCCGCCGCGCGCCGGTTCGTCGTCGCGAACGTGCGGAGTGGATCGGCAGGAGTGAGAGCCGCGATGCCGGGCGAGGGCGAGGCGGTTCCGGGTATCGCGGCGCCCGAGGTTGAGGCGGGGGGCACTCCCTGATGACCTCCCGCCGGAGGACGCCGCGGGGGCCGGCTCGTTCGTCGGCCCCTTCTCGCGCCCGGCGGCCGTCGGCGTCGCCGGGACGGCTCGTGGCGCTCTTCTTCGTCTTCAGCGCGCTGTTCGCCGCGATGGCCGGGCGCTTCGTCGTCCTTCAGGTCGTGGAAGCGGATGAGTACAGGGCCCTCGCGGCCGACTTCCGCCAGCGAGAGATCGTCTTCCCGGCGCACCGCGGGTCGATCCTCGACCGCAACGGTGAAGCGCTGGCGCAGTCGGTCGACCTCCAGACGGTCTACGCCGAGCCGACGGAGGTAGAAGACCCTGCGGGTACGGCCGCCGAGCTGGCGCCTCTCCTCGACGTGCCTCCCAAGGAGCTGGCGCGCCGGTTGCGCGGCGGGTTCCCCGGCGATCGCTTCGAGTACCTCGCTCGCCAGGTTGATCCCAAGACGGCGCGCCGAGTGGCGGAACTCGGGCTCGCCGGCGTGCACCTCATGAAGGAGCCGAAGCGCATCTATCCGAACGCCCGTCTCGCGTCGCACCTCCTCGGCTTCGTCAACGTCGACGGCGACGCGCTCGGCGGGATCGAGCTTCAGTACGACGACATCCTGAAAGGCTCTCCCGGACGGATGATCCTCGAGCAGGATCCCTCCGGGCGCCATTCGCTCCCGCAGGCCGATTTCGAATACCGGCGTGCGCTGCCCGGCCGGTCGCTGTACCTCACGATCGACAAGGACCTCCAGTACTTCACCGAGCACGCTCTCCGCGACGCCGTCGCGCGCTACTCGGCGGAGGCCGGATCAGCCATCGTCCTCGATCCTTCGACCGGTGAGATCCTGGCGATGGCGAACCTCCCGGATTTCGACCCGAACACCTTCAATAGGTTCGAGGACGCCGAGCGACGGAACCGCGCCGTTACCGATCTGTACGAGCCGGGGTCCGCTTTCAAGATCGTCACCGCTGCCGCGGTTCTCGAGGAAGGTGTCGCGACCCCGCGGCGCACGCTGACCGTCCCGGACGCCCTACAGGTAGCGGATCGTGTGATCCACGATTCACACGCGCATCCCGTCGAAGAGATGAGTGTTGCCCGCGTGATAGCGGAGTCGTCGAACGTCGGCACGGTCAAGCTCGGGATCGAGTTGGGGGCCGAGCGCATCGACTCCTGGGTGAGACGCTTCGGGTTCGGCCGCAAGAGCGGCCTCGACTTCCCCGGTGAAGCTGCGGGCATCGTTCTCGATCTGGAGAACTGGTCCGGATCGACGATCGGCACCGTTCCGCTCGGCCAGGGGATCGCGGTGACTCCGCTGCAGATGGCGGCGGCGTACGCAGCTATCGCCAACGGCGGAAGCTGGGTCGAGCCGAAGATCCTGTACTCGTCGGTGACGGCGCAGGGCGAGGTGACCCCGGCCTCGCCCGCCGGGCGACGACGCGTCGTCTCGCCGCGGACGGCGCGCCGGGTGCGGAAGATGCTCGTCGGTGTCGTCGAGGAGGGGACGGGAGTAGAGGCGCGGATCCCGGGCTACGTCGTCGCCGGCAAGACGGGCACGGCGCAGAAGCCGCTCCCGACCGGAGGCTATGGGGACAGCCACATCGCCTCGTTCGCCGGCATGGTCCCGGCGCACGATCCGCAGCTCGTCGTCCTCGTGGTGCTGGACGAGCCGACGCCGATCTGGGGCGGGTCGACCGCAGCTCCTACCTTCCGAACGATCGCCGAGTTCGCCCTGCGTCACCTGGGCGTTCCCCCTTCGGGCAACGCACAGAAAGCCGCGCGCGAGCTCGAGGAAGCGCAGGCTCAGGACCCGGTCGTCCACGACTAGGCTGCCGCCGATGGACGTCACGAAGACCCGCAGAGTCAGCGCCCTCGCCCCCGCGGCGGGCGATCTGCTCGTGCGGATCGAGGGCCCGGACACGGAGGTATCGGGCGTCGCCTTCGACTCGCGGCGGGTGGGCCCGGGAGATCTCTTCTTCTGTGTCCCCGGCGCGACCTCGGACGGGCACCTGTTCGCGCCGGCAGCAGCTGCGGCGGGTGCGGCGGCGCTCGTCGTCGAACGCCCCACAGAAGCCGGCCCGACGGAGATCGTCGTCACCGACGCTCGGCGCGCCATGGCGCGGATCGCGGCGGCGTTCCACGGGAACCCGGCCGGGGATCTCCTGATACTCGGCGTCACCGGAACGAACGGAAAGACGACGACCGCTTTCCTGCTCGAGTCGATCCTGCGCGCATCGGGTCGCTCGCCGGGCCTCATCGGGACGATCGAGACCCGCATCGCGGGGCGCGTCCGGCCGGGCGTGCGCACCACGCCGGAGTCCGTCGACCTCCACGGCTTGTTCGGCGAGATGCGCGCGGCGGGGGTCGACGCGGTCGCCATGGAGGTCACCAGCCACGCGCTGACCCTGCACCGGGTGGAGGGCGTCCACTTCGCGGCCGCGGGATTCACGAACCTCACTCAGGATCACCTCGACTTCCATGCCTCGATGGAGGATTACTTCGCCGCTAAGCGATCGCTCTTCCTTCCCGGACGGACGGCGCGCGCGGCCATCAACGTCGACGATCCCTACGGGCGGCGGTTGTACGACGAGGCGGACCTACCCAAGGTGTCGTTCGGCGTCGCGCCCGACGCCGGTGTTCGCGCCGAGAACGTGCGGCTCGGGCCGAACGGATCAGACATGACCATCGTGGTGGACGCGGACGGCCTCGAGCCGGCGAAGGCGGAGGTGCGGACGTCGCTGATCGGAGGCTTCAACGTATCCAACTGCCTCGGAGCGACGGCGGTTGCTCTCGCGGCGGGCATATCGCTGGACGATGCTCTCAGGGGGATCCAGGAGCTGCGCGCCGTTCCCGGCCGCTTCGAGGCGGTGGACGCCGGACAGCCGTTCAGCGTGGTCGTCGACTACGCGCACACACCGGATTCGCTCGACAACGTGCTCAAGGCGGCACGGTCGCTGGCGGCCGTGCGTGACGGGCGGGTCCTCGTCGCCTTCGGGGCGGGCGGAGACCGCGACCGCGGCAAGCGTCCGTTGATGGGAGGGGCGGCGGCGCGCCTCGCCGACGTCGTCGTCGTGACGTCCGACAATCCGCGCTCGGAGGAGCCGCGGGCGATCATCGATCAGATCCTCGAAGGCGTCGTCGCGGTGCGGCCGGACGGCGCCGACGCAGTCATCCCGGACCGTCGCGAGGCCATCGCGCATCTGATCCGGTCGGCCGCAGCCGGCGACGTGGTCGTGATCGCCGGCAAGGGCCATGAGACGGGTCAGGAGTTCGCCGACCGCACGATCCCGTTCGACGACCGCGAGGTCGCGCACGAGGCGTTGGTCGAAGCCGGCTGGGGGGAACGGGCGTGATCAACCTCCTCATCGCCGGCGTCGTCGGGTTGATGACGACCCTCGTCTTCACTCCGCTCGCGATCAAGCGCTTCCGCCGCCGCGGGTGGGGGCAGATGATCCGTGAGGAAGGGCCGAAGGCGCATTACGAGAAGCAAGGCACACCCACCATGGGCGGCCTCGTGATCCTGACCGGCACCGTGTTCGGCTACCTGCTCGGCCACCTGGGGCGCGGGGCGACACCTTTCCGCGACAGCGGGGTTCTCGCGCTGTGCACGATCGTCGCCCTCGGGTTGCTCGGCTTCGTCGACGACTTCATCAAGATCCGGAAAGCGCGCAACCTCGGCCTCCAGAGCCGGACCAAGTTCATCGGTCAGCTCGTGATCGGGCTCGCGTTCGCGTTCATCGCGGTAGAGGTGGTCGGCATCGGCACGGATCTCTCGTTCTTCCGATCGACCGCGATCGACCTGGGACCGTTCTTCTTCGCGTGGGTGTTCATGATGATCGCCGCCGCCTCGAACGGCGTGAACCTCACCGACGGCATGGACGGACTGGCGGTCGGCTCATCCGCCCAGGTGTTCGGCGCCTTCGTCGTGATCGCGTTCTGGCAGTTCCGGCACCCCGGCTTCTACGACCTCGGGGCTACGGGATCCGATCCTTTCGAGATAGCCATCGTGGCGGCCGCGCTCTTCGGCGCGTGCGCCGGTTTCCTCTGGTGGAACACCGCGCCGGCGAAGATCTTCATGGGGGACACGGGATCGCTGATGCTGGGCGGAGCCATGGCGGTGTTCGCCGTGCTGCTGAACGTGCAGCTTCTGCTCGTGTTCCTCGGCGGCCTATACGTGGTCGAGACGCTGTCGGTGATCATGCAGGTGGCGGTCTTCAAGAAGACCGGCAAGCGCATCTTCCTCATGGCGCCGATCCACCACCACTTCGAGCTCGCCGGCTGGGCGGAGTTCACCGTGATCGTGCGCTTCTGGGTCCTTTCCGGTCTCTCGACCGCGTTCGGCCTCGGGCTGTTCTACGCCGACTACATCGGGAAGGGCGGCATCCCGTGAGCGGGTTCGCCGGTATGCGCGTGCTCGTCGTCGGGTTGGGCGCCAGCGGCGCGGCCGCAGCGCGCGTCCTGCACCGCCTCGATGCGAAGGTGAGGGTGACGGAGGCGTCGTCGGGAGCCGATGTCGACCGGCGGGCGCGCGAGCTGCGCGATGCCGGCGTGGAGGTCGAGGTCGGCGGCCACGACCTCGACGCGATCGACGCGGACCTCGCGATCGTGAGCCCCGGCATACCTCCGACTTCGCAGATCGTGGAAGCGCTCCGCAGCGCGCGCATCGAGACGATCGGTGAGGTCGAGCTGGCCTTCCGGCTCGCACGATGCGACTTCCTCGCCATCACGGGAACGAACGGGAAGACGACCACCACGTCTCTGCTGGCGACGATGCTCGAAGAGGCCGGGATCCCCTCGGTGGCCGCGGGCAACATCGGACTGCCGGCGGTGGAGGCGGTCGGTCTCGTACCTCGTGGTGGGGCGATCGCTCTCGAGGTCTCTTCCTTCCAGCTCGCGACGATCGAGCGTTTCCACCCGCGCGTGGCGGTCGTTCTGAACGTGGCCGAGGATCACACCGACTGGCACGGCTCCTTCGCGTCCTACGCGGCGGCGAAGGAGCGCATCTCGGAGAACCAGGGCGCGGACGACGTATTCGTCTTCAACGCACTCGATGACGAGGCGAGGCGCATGGCGAGCAGGACCCGCGCGAGGACCGTCCCGTTCTCTATCGCCGAAGCTCCGCCGGACGGTATCGGCGTGCAGGATGGGGAGGTCTTCTGGCGGGGCCGGTCGATCTTCTCCGCGAGCGATGTGGCCCTTCCGGGCGTAGCAGGCCTCGAGGACTCTCTGGCCGCGGCCGCGGCCGCCCTCTCCTACGGCGTCGACGTAAGGCCCGTGGTGCGAGGGATAAAGGGGTTCCGCGCGCTGCGTCACCGCCTCGAGATCGTGGCGGAGATCGACGGCGTGACCTTCATCGACGACTCGAAAGCGACGAATCCCCACGCTGCGATCGCCGCCGCACAAGGCTTACACGATGTGGTGCTGATCGCCGGCGGCCGGGCGAAGGGCATCGATCTCTCGGTGATGCGGACGATGGTTCCGCCGGTGAGCGCGGTCGTCGCGCTCGGCGAGGCGGCGGACGAGATCGCCCGCGCCTTCGAGGGCGCGGCCCCGGTCGAGCACGCGAGTGACATGGAAGACGCCGTCAGGCGGGCGGCCGCGCGATCCAGGCGGGGAGGATCCGTCCTTCTCGCACCCGGATGTGCAAGCCTCGACATGTACACGGACTATGCGGCGCGCGGCGAGGCGTTCGTGCGCGCCGTCAAGACGTTGGTCGACCGGCAGGAGAGGAGCGCGGGTGGCGAGTCATAGCGGCGCGGTGCGCGCGTCGCGGCGCGCCGGCGCGACGGAAGACCGCCTGACCGGCGGCCACCCTTCCGTTCTGATCGGGATGACGGTCGGCGCCCTCGTGCTCCTTGGTCTGATCATGATCCTGTCGGCGTCGAACGTCGCCGCGTTCGCGCAGTACGGGTCGTCGTTCCGATTCTTCACGCGGCAGCTCGTGTGGGCCGCGGCGGGGCTCGCCGCGTTCGCTGTCTGCGCGCGCATCGACTATCGCCGCTGGCGCCGGGCGAGCGGGCCGCTGCTCGGCATCGTCCTGCTCCTGCTCCTCGTCGTGCTCGTGCCGGGTGTCGGCATCGCCGCCGGGGGCAGCGCGCGGTGGCTCGGCGCGGGTCCGCTCCAGTTCCAGCCTTCGGAGGTGGCGAAGCTCGCGCTCGTGCTGTTCCTCGCCGACGCGTATGCGCGTAAGAAGGAGCGAGGCTACGGTGACTTCTCCTACGCGATGTTCCCCGCGCTTCCGGCCATCGGCCTCCTCGCTCTCTTGATAATGCTCCAGCCCGACCTCGGGACCACCCTCCTGCTCGGCGGGATCGGGTTCGGCATCCTGTTCGCGGCCGCCGTGCCGGGACGCTTCCTCGTCCCGACGATCGCCGCGGGGGGTGCGGCGGCCGCCGTCGCAGCCTTGATCGAGCCGTACCGGCGCGCGCGCGTCCTGGCCTTCCTGAATCCCTGGGAGGATCCCTTCAACACGGGCTACCACACGATCCAATCGCTGATCGCGGTCGGGTCGGGTGGGTGGTTCGGAGTCGGCCTCGGCGCGAGCCGGCAGAAGTGGCTCTACATCCCCAACGCGCACACCGACTTCATCTTCGCGATCTTCGCGGAGGAGACAGGCCTCGTCGGGAGCCTCGTCGTCATCGGCATGTTCGCGTTCCTCGCCTACATGGGGGTCCGTGTCGCACGTCGTGCGCCGGATCGGTTCGGGATGCTCGTCGCGACGGGCATCACGCTGTGGGTCTCGCTCCAGGCACTGGTGAACATGGGTGCGGTGACCGCGTCCATGCCGGTCACGGGGGTGCCGTTGCCGCTCGTCTCATTCGGCGGCTCGTCTCTGGTGATCTCGCTCGCCGCGATGGGGATCCTCGTCAACATCGCCTACCACGGCGAGAGGGCACGCCGCGAGCGTGGCTCGAGCCGACGCGGCGCGTGAGAGTGGTGATCGCCGGCGGCGGCACCGCGGGCCACGTCGTGCCTGCGGTCGCGCTCGCCGCCGCTCTTCGGGGTGAAGAGGTCTCCTTCGTCGGAACGCGACGCGGCGCGGAGGCGCGGCTCGTGCCGCAGGCGGGCTTGGCTCTGGAAACCATCGAGGTCGGTGGGTTCGACCGGTCGCGGCCGCTCTCCATCGTGCCGACGGGGGTGCGCGCGTTGAGGGCCGTGTACGCCGCTCGTCGCCTTCTCGCGGCCCGCCGCCCGGATGTCGTCGTGGGGGTGGGCGGATACGTCAGCCTTCCCGCCTGCCTCGCCGCGAGGATGCTGAGCATCCCCGTAGCGCTCCACGAACAGAACATCGTCCTGGGGCTCGCCAACCGCGTCTCGCTCCGATTCGCACGTCGGGTCGGCGTGTCTTTCGAAGAGACTCTCGCCGAGACCCGCGGGCGGGGTGTCCTCACCGGCAACCCCGTCGCGCCGGAGGTCGCGGGCGCGGATCTCGAGGCGGAGCGCTCCGCCGCCTACCGGTCGTTCGACCTCGACGAGGGGCGGAAGACCCTTCTGGTGTTCGGTGGAAGCCAGGGCGCGCGCCGTATCAACGACGCGGCCGCCGGTCTCGCGACCCTGTGGGGTGAGCGCAACGACCTGCAGGTGCTGCACATCACCGGTCGGGACCACGCCGAGGCCGTTCGGAGCAAGGTGGCCGCCGGCAGATCCGGGCTTCCCTACCGCGTCGTGGATTACGTGGAGCGGATGGCCGCGGCCTACGCGGTTGCCGATCTGGCGCTCTGTCGCGGTGGCGCGACGACCGTCGCGGAACTCGCCGTCGCCGGAGTGCCGGCGATCGTCGTTCCGTATCCGCATCACCGCGACCGGCAGCAGGAACGTCACGGCCGCGTGCTCGAGGCGGCGGGCGCCGCGATCGTGCTCGACGACGCCGCCACGACGCCGGAGCGCGTCTCGGAGCTGGCGCTGCGGCTGCTGGAGGACGCGGACGCCCTCCGACGGATGAAGGACGCGGCCGCCGCGCGCGCCATCCCGGATGCAGCCGAGCGTCTCGCCGCACTCGTTCGCGAGGTCGCGGCATGACGCTCTTCGGCGGCCGGCGCGTCCATTTCATCGGCATAGGCGGCGCCGGCATGTCCGCGATCGCGAAGGTCGTGATCGAGCGTGGCGTGCCGGTGAGCGGCAGCGACATGAAGCGCTCCCGCGCCGCCGTCCTGCTGGAGGCGATCGGAGCGGAGGTGCGGATCGGGCACGAGGCCGCGGCGGTCGACGGAGCCGGCGTCGTGGTGGTGTCATCGGCGATCCCCGACACGAACCCCGAGCTCGAGCGCGCTCGTGCGCTCGGCCTTCAGGTGCTGGCTCGGGGAGAGGCGTTGGCGCAGATCTTGAGTTCGTCCAGAGCCGTCGTGGTCGCGGGAACACACGGAAAGACGACGACGACTTCCATGATCGTGGCGGCTCTCACGGCATCCGGACTCGACCCGACCTACCTCGTCGGCGGCGGTCTGAACGACGTCGGCACGAACGCGCGTCACGGGCGCGGTGGGTATGCGGTGGCGGAGTCGGACGAGAGCGACGGATCGTTCCTCCTCCTCGAGCCGCACGTGGCCGTCATCACCAACGTCGAGGTCGACCATGTCGACTACTGGACGTCGCTCGACGATCTCCTCGGCGCCTTCCGCAGGTTCCTCGATCGGGTCCGGCCGGGCGGCGCCGCGATCGTCCCTTACGAGGACCAGCGCCTGGTCGAGATGGCACAGGCGTCCGGCCGCGACGTCCTAACGTTCGGCGAGGGCGGAGACGTGCGGGCCGAAGACATCTCGCTTCATGCCACCGAGGCCACGTTCGTGCTGGTCGCCGGCGGCGAGCGCGCGCGGGTGCGTCTGCGGGTTCCGGGGCGTCACAACGTGATGAACGCGCTGGCCGCCGCGGCCGCGGCGCAAGCCGCGGGGGTCGGGGTGACCGCGATCGCCTCCGGGCTCGAGACGTACCTCGGTGTAGAGCGCCGCTTCCAGATACGCGGCACCGCGCGCGACGTCACGGTCATCGACGATTACGCGCACCATCCGACGGAGGTCGAGGCCACCCTCGCCGCCGCCCGCCCCGGCGGCTGGCGGCGCGTCGTGGCGGTCTTCCAACCGCATCGCTACTCGCGCACGCAGGCCTTCGCCCCCGCCTTCGGCGCCGCCTTCTCGGAGGCGGATCGCGTCGTCGTCACGGACGTCTACGGCGCCGGCGAGGCGCCGGTTCCGGGCGTGAGCGGGAAACTCGTCGCCGACGCCGTCTGCCGGCGTTTCCCCGGGCGTCCCGTGGCCTACCTGCCGCACCGGGAGGAGCTCCTCGATTACCTCATACGCGCCTCGCGTCCCGGCGACGCGGTGTTGACGATGGGTGCGGGGGACGTCGGCATGATCGGCGACGAGCTGCTGGCGCGTCTGGAGGCGCAGTGACGCGCGCCCGCCTCGCGGAGACTCTCCGCCGAGAGGTGAAGGGACCGGTCGGGACGGACGTGCCGCTTGCGCCGCTGACCACCTATCGCCTCGGCGGTCCCGCCGCGGCGTTGGTCGAGCCGCGCGACGCCGACGACGTCGGGGCCATCGGCCGCGTCCTGCGAGAGGAAGACCCGCCGGTCCCGGTGCTCGTTCTCGGCCGCGGCTCGAACACGCTTGTGTCGGACGAGGGGTGGCCCGGGCTCGTGCTGCGCCTGGGGAGCTCGTTCTCGTGGGTCCTCCCCGCGGAGGGAGGTCTCGCCTCCGGCGCGGCTACGAGTCTCCCCGTCGTGGCGAACTGGGCGGCGCGCCGCGGTCTCAGCGGCGTCGAGTTCTTCGTCGCCGTGCCCGGGTCGGTCGGCGGGGCGATCCGCATGAACGCGGGCGCCCACGGCGGCGACGTGGCGGCCACCCTGCGGAAGGCGACCATCTTCGACCTCGACCGGCTCGACATGACCGAGCGGGACGCCGCTTCGCTGAACTTCGGCTACCGCAGTTCCGCTCTGACGGACCGGCAGGTGGTGATCGACGGCACATTCACCCTGGAGTCGGTCGAGGCCTCCTCGGTGAAGGCGAAGATGGACGAGCTGCGGAGGACCCGCGCCGCGACCCAGCCTCCCGCGGTGCAGAACGCGGGGAGCACGTTCAAGAACCCGCCGGGCGACCATGCCGGCCGTCTCGTCGAGGCCGCCGGCCTGAAAGGCTTCCGGATCGGCGGCGTGCGAGTGTCGGAGAAGCACGCGAACTTCTTCGTCGCCGAAGAGGGGGCCTCGGCGCAGGACGTCTTCGACCTCGTCGCCGAGGTGCGGCGGAGGGTCCGGGACATGCACGGCGTCGAGCTCGAACCCGAGGTTCGTTTCGCGGGACGTTTCCACGCGTCGGAGGTGCCGTCGTGAGCGACGCCGCGACCCGGGCGCGCCGCGTGCGGACCGACCCACGCATCAGCCGGCGGCGCCGCGCGGTCGAGCGCGCCGGACGCCGGCGCGTCCTCGTCCGGCTGCTGGCGGCGGGCGGCGTAGCGCTCCTCGCATGGGGGGTCTTCTGGTCTCCTCTGCTCCACGTCAACGACATCCGGGTCACCGGTGCCCGCAACACTCCAATCGAAGAGGTGGTGGCGAGCGCCGGGGTGAGGGAGGCCCAGAACCTGCTCCTGCTCTCGACGGACGCGGTGGCGCGCCGCGTCGAGCGGCTTCCCTGGGTGCGGTCGGTGGAAGTGACCAGGATGTTGCCCGGCACCGTGCGGATAGCGGTCGTCGAGAGACGTCCGGCGCTCGTGCTGTCGCTGGGGGCGGCGCGATGGACGCTCGACGCCCGCGGCCGCGTGCTCGCGCCGGGCGAGGCCGAGCCGGGGCTGCCGGTCCTGGCCGGGGTGGGGGTCGGCACCGTCGAGCCGGGTGTCCGGCTGCAGACGGTGGAGGCGGTGGAGGCGCTCCGCGTCCTGCGGTCGCTCCCGCGACGGCTCCGCGCCGAGGTGGCCGGTGTCTTCGCGCCGACGCTCGAACGGATCACTCTCAAGCTGACCGACGGCGTGATCGTCCGCTACGGCGCCGCCGAGGACATGGGCTCGAAGAACGCCGTGCTGGCGGCGGTCCTGCGCCGCATCCGCGCCGACGGGGAGGTGCCGGCGGTGGTCGACGTGCGCGTCCCCACCTCGCCGGCCGTCTCTCCGGCCGCCGACGCCGCGTCCATCTGACGCTCCCGCGCTTGACGCCCGGGTTCTCCGGGTCTATATTCCTCAACCGTTCGTACAGGTTGACATAACTATAAGCCTCAAGTCGAGGGTCAACCTCAGGAAGATCCCCTCTGACCAGGGGAAACATCTCAACGGCTGCTGGGACAGCAGACCTTCGATCAGAGGTCGAGGGTTGGAGAGGAGGTCGCCGTGGCGACAGGACCCCAGAACTACCTCGCGGTCATCAAGGTCGTGGGGATCGGCGGCGGCGGCGTCAACGCCGTCAACCGGATGATCGACGTCGGGCTGAAGGGCGTCGAGTTCATCGCGGTCAACACCGACGCGCAGGCGCTCCTGATGTCCGACGCCGACGTCAAGCTCGACATCGGCAGGGAGCTGACGCGGGGCCTCGGCGCGGGCGCCAATCCCGACGTCGGCCGGCAGGCCGCAGAGGAGCACCGCGAGGAGATCGAGGAGGTCCTCAAGGGTGCCGACATGGTGTTCATCACCGCCGGCAAGGGCGGCGGTACCGGCACCGGCGGAGCGCCCGTCGTCGCGGAGATCGCGAAGTCGATCGGCGCGCTGACGATCGGCGTCGTGACGCGACCGTTCGCGTTCGAAGGCCGGCAGCGGGCGGTGAAGGCGGAACAGGGCATCGCGCTGTTGAAGGAGAAGGTCGACACCCTGATCGTCATCCCGAACGACCGCCTGCTCGACGTCGGCGACAACACGACCTCGGTCCTCGAGGCCTTCCGCATGGCGGACGAGGTCCTGCTCCAAGGCGTCCAGGGCATCACCGACCTCATCACGACCCCCGGCTTGATCAACCTCGACTTCGCCGACGTGAAGGCGGTCATGACCGACGCCGGTTCGTCGCTCATGGGGATCGGCCAGGCCCGCGGCGACAACCGCGCCGCGGAGGCCGCTCGGATGGCGATCTCGTCGCCCCTCCTCGAGGCGTCGATCGACGGTGCCCGCGGCGTCCTCCTCAACATCGCCGGCGGCTCCGACCTCGGCCTGTTCGAGGTTAACGAGGCCGCCAACGTCGTCACGAAGGCGGCGCACCCGGACGCCAACATCATCTTCGGCGCGGTGGTAGACGACACCCTCGGGGACGAGGTCCGGGTCACCGTCATCGCGGCCGGCTTCGACCGCTGGGGACAGAGGGACGCGGAGGATCTCGTCAAGCCCGAGGAGGAGATCTTCTCGCTGGCGGGTGACGAAGAGGACTCACTGTTCGCGCCCGCGGCGGAGGAGCGCCGCGAGAAGGAGAGGCTGGTGTTCGACGCCGACGAAGACCTCGACATCCCCTCCTTCCTCCGTAACGAGTAGAGGCAGGAGTGTTCACTCGAGGGGCGGCGCACGCGCCGCCCCTCGGCGCGTGCGGGACACTCTCGGGATGAGCTTCCAACCGTCCCTCGAAGCGTCGGAGTGCGGCGGCGTGCACCTCCTGCACGACCCCGCGGCGCGTGCGGCCGGCGTCCTCGTCGCGTTCTCCGACCGCCGCGGCGGCGCGAGCGCACCTCCGTACGACTCGCTGAATCTCTCGGCCAAGACCGGTGACGATCCGGCACGCGTAGAGGAGAACCGTCGTCGCGTCGCCGCCGCTGCCGGATTCGAAGCTTCGACCGCGGTCTACGCGCGGCAGGTGCACGGCGCCGATGTGGTCGAGGCGCGGCCGGGTGATTCGGGGACGATCGGCCGCTGCGACGGCTTCGTCGCGCGTGGCCCGGGGGTGACGCTCACCATCATGACGGCCGACTGCACACCGGTCCTCGTGTGGGGAGACGACGGCGTCGTAGCGCTCCACTCCGGTTGGCGCGGTCTGGTCGCGGGCGTGCTCGAGCGTGGGCTCGAGATCCTCGGGACGCCTCGCGCCGCATGGATCGGTCCGGCCATCCGCGCCTGCTGCTACGAGGTGGGTCCCGAGGTGCTGGACGCTTTCCGCGCGCGGGATCTTCCCGTCGCCGATGAGCGGCACGTCGATCCTTCCCGCGGGGCCGAGGCCGTGCTGCGCCGCGCCGGGGTCGAGCGGATCGCGCGGGCGGAAGGCTGCACCTCGTGCAGTCCTCACCTCTTCTCCTACCGGCGCGACGGCGTCACCGGCCGTCAGGGCGCTTTCGCCGCGCTCCTGTGAGGGGAACGATCGCCGACCGCATCGCGGCGGTCCGTGCGCGCGTCGACGCCGCGGCAAGGCGCGCCGGACGCAACCCGGCAGAGGTAACCGTCGTGGCGGTCTCGAAGACGTTCCCGCCCGACGCCGTACGCGAGGCGGTCGCCGCGGGCGCCGAGGCGCTGGGCGAGAACCGCGCCCAGGAGCTGCGCGAGAAGGCCGCGTCGCTCGGGCGCGATCCCGGCGCGCCGTGGCACTTCGTCGGTCACCTCCAGTCGAACAAGGTCCGTCTCGTGGTGGGCACCGCCGCGTTGATCCACTCGGTCGATCGCTTCGGCCTCGCGGAGGCCATCGCTCGCCGGGCGCGGGCGCTCGGGATCCGGCAAGAGGTGCTGATCCAGGTGAACGTCGCCGGCGAGGCGACGAAGGAGGGCGTCGAACCGGCGCGTGCGCCGGCCCTCGCGAGTGAGGTGTCACAGCTGGACGGTCTCGTCGTACGCGGGCTGATGACGATGACGCCGTTCCCCGGTCAGCCCGACGACTCGCGTCCGTATTTCCGCGACCTCGTCGCGCTCGGTGCTGAGGTCGGTGCGCGGATCCCCGGCGCCACCATGCTTTCGATGGGGATGTCTCGCGACTTCGAGGTCGCGGTGGAGGAAGGCGCGACCATCGTTCGGGTGGGCGAAGCGATCTTCGGCGCGCGGCGGCGCCGGTCCGATTGACGGCCGATCGGCCGGCAGGCCGCTATCCTGAGCCATCATGGCCGGCATCTGGAGAAAGACCCTCGTCTACCTCGGACTGATGGAGGAGGACGACGCGTACGACGACTACGCGTACGACGAGTTCGAGGAGGACGCGTACCACGAGGAGGAGCCGCGCCGCCGGGAAGAGCCGCGCCGTGCCGGCAGGGGAGGGCGACGTGATCTCACGGCGGCGCGCCGCGCGTCCGAGGAGACCGGCCGAGACGCGGTGGTGCGAGCGATGCCCACCCCCTCTCCGTCGCCCCGCTTCCACCTGGTGATGCCGAGCGGCGACTTCAACTCCGGAGCGAAGGAGATCGGCGACCGCTTCCGCGAGGGCTACTCGGTGATCATCAACCTCCAGTCGGTCGACTCCGACCTGAGGCAGCGGCTCGTCGACTTCGGGAGCGGCCTCGCCTACGGGCTGGCCGGATCCGTGCAGCCGGTAGCGGACAAGGTCCTGCTCATGACGCCGGCCGGCGTGCAGGTCTCGGCCGAGGAGCGGCGCCGGCTGTTCGAAGAGCGCGGCTTCTTCAGACAGGCTTGATGGGAGGCCTCCTCTGCACGGCATTGGCCGTGTACTCGTTCATCCTGCTCGTGCGCGTGATCATGTCGTGGGTGCAGGCTTTCGGAGGCAGGATCCCCGACGCCTTGTCAGGCCCGGTCGGGTTCGTCTACCAGGTGACGGAGCCCGTGCTCGGCTTCTTCCGCCGCTATATCCCTCCCGTAGGCATGTTCGATATCTCCATCTTCTTCGTCTTCATCCTGATCGGCGTCCTCCAGCGGGCCGTTTGCAGCGCCGGGTTGTAGGCGCAAAGCCGCAGTCTCGCCTTCGACCTCTGCGATACTCGAACGTATGGAGCTGAACGCGCGCGCCATCCACGAGAAGCAGTTCAACGACGCGTGGCGTGGCTACAACCAGGAGGAGGTTGACGACTTCCTGGACCGCGTCGCGGAAGCGGTTGAGACGTTGCGTCGTGAGAACGACTCGCTTCGGGCGCGCATCCGCGAGCTAGATCAGACGGTGGCCGCCAGCCGCGACACCGAAGAGATGCTCAAGAAGACCCTCGTCACCGCGCAGCAGGCGGCCGAGGAGGCGATCGCGCGCGCGAAGGCGAAGGCCGACGAACTGATCGCCGCGGCGGGAGAGCGGGCGCGCACGACCGAGGAGGATGCGCGACGCCGGGTGGCCCAGGCGGAGGAGGACGCGCGCAGCAAGGCGGCGGCCGAAGAAGCCAGACTCGCCGAACGACGGCGCGATCTCGACGAGAGGATCACGCGGCTGAAGACGTTCGAGGACGACACGAAGACCCGGCTGCGCAGCTTCTTCCACCAGCAGCTCAAGGCGCTCGAGGCGCTGACCGACGTCGAGCCGCCGCGCTTCGCGCCACCCGGAGGACCGCGTCCCGTGTCGTCCTCTCCGGCCGCGCCGGCGGAAAACCGCGGGCCGGAGGCGGAGGAGGATCGCGGAGTGCGCGACCTCTTCTTCCGCCAGGGTGGCTAGCCGGTGACCGGCCTCATCACCGCGTCGATCGTCCTGATCGTCGCGTCGGCAGGCACCCTCGCATTCGGCTGGTTCGATCAGAACGAGCAGCTCATCTGGGTCTCGATAGCGCTGTCGGTAGGGGCGGCCGTATGCCTGGCCCTCGCCTACCACCGCAGCAAGCGCGAAGCGGCGGCACCCGCCGGTGCGGCAGGAGCCGCGCGTTCCCCGGATGACGCGGACGCGCCGGAGAGTGGGGCGGACTCGCCCGGCGACGACGACAACGAGCCGCGGACGAACGCGGCCACCGCCACCGCGTCGTCCACCGAGGAGTTCTCGCCGCTCGACGCGGCAGGCGAGGCAGGCCCCGCCGCGGCCGCGGGCGCGCCCACCGCGAACGCCGCGCCGACCAAGGGTCGCGATGTGTCGAAGCCCGCGCCGAAGCCGCAGACGGACGAGGTCGTGGCGGTTCCCGAACGGAAGAAGTACCACCGGCCCGACTGCCGCTATGCCAAGGCGGCGGAGACAGAGCGGATGACCAAAGCGCAGGCGCGCCGCCGCTCCTATTCGGCCTGCGGTATCTGCAAGCCCTAGCCGCGCTTGATCGCGGCGTGGACGCGCTCGCCGTCCACCACGACTTCGGCGGACGCCGCATCCGGAGGAGGCGCGCCGAACGCCAATCGCTCCGCCAGGACCTCCGCGGCGATCGCCTCGCGATGCTGCTCGACCGCGGCGCGCGCTGAGCCTTCCGCGTCGAGCCACAGCGAGACCCGGTCCTCGACCGCCAGACCAGACGTCTTACGCAGCTCCTGGACCCCGCGCACGACCTCCCGGGCGATGCCCTCCGCGACCAGCTCGGGCGTCAGCTCGGTGTCGAGGGCGACGCCGAAGGCGTTTTCCTGAGCGATCGCGTAACCGGGGCGGCCCTCGACCCGCACGTCGAGGTCGTCTCTTCCGAGGACGATCCTTTCGCCGTCCAGCTCGACGGAGACCTCTCCGCTCCGATCGAGCTCCGCCACGACCGCGGCGGCGTCCGTGCGCGCCAGGGCGGCGGCGGCGCCCTTAACCCTCGCTCCCAGGCGAGGCCCGAGGGTCTTGAAGTTCGGCTTGACGGTGTAGCTCACGAGCTCGTCCAGTCGCTCCGCGACCTGGATCTCCTTCACGTTCAGCTCTTCCGCCATCACGGTCTCGAGGCCTCCGAGTGAGGCGTCGTCGCCGCGGCCCGGCATCACGATGAGAGCGCGGGCCAGCGGTTGCCTGGTTCTGATCCGGGCGTCCGTACGCGCCGCGCGCCCCAGCGCAACCAGCTTCCGCGCGAGTGTCATGCGCTCGCGGAGGTCGTCGTCGGCGCGCTCGTCGTCCGGGACCGGCCAGTCGGAGAGATGCACCGAGTCCGGCGCGCCTTTCAGCGGCCGCATGAGGTTCGCGTAGATCTCGTCGGCGACGAACGGCGTGAAGGGCGCGGCCAGCTGAGCGATCGTCGTCAAGCACTCCCATAGCGTCAGGAACGCCGCGTCCTTGTCGGCGTCGCGACCGGCGCGCCAGAAGCGGCGGCGGCTGCGCCGGACGTACCAGTTGGAGAGGTCGTCCACCAAGCGGTCGATCCTGCGGCCGCCCGTCGTCGCGTCGAACGCTTCGAGCGCATCGGTCACGACGCGGACGGTGTCGTCGAGCTCGGCCAGGACCCATCGATCCATCTCGGGCCGCTCGGGGAGGGGGACGACGACCCGCGAGGGGTCGAAGCCGTCGATCTGGGCGTAGGTCACCCAGAACGAATAGGTGTTCCAAAGCGTAAGGAGGAACTTGCGGAGCGAGTCGTCGATGATCTCCATCGAGACACGGCGCGCCGCCCACGGGCTGCCGGAGGTGATCAGGTACCAGCGGAGCGCGTCCGCGCCCTGTCTCTCGAGGACCGTCCACGGGTCGATGATGTTGCCGAGCGACTTCGACATCTTGCGGCCTTCACCGTCGACGATGTGTCCGAGGCAGACGACGTTGCGATACGAGTTCTCACCGCGGACGAGCGTCGCGACCGCGAGCAGCGAGTAGAACCAGCCGCGGGTCTGATCGATCGCCTCTGAGATGAAGTCGGCGGGGAAGCGTCGCTCGAATACGTCTTCGTTCTCGAACGGGTAGTGCCACTGCGCGAACGGCATCGCGCCCGAGTCGAACCAGGTGTCGATCACGGCTCGCACCCGCGTTGCGGTGGACCCGCATGTGGGGCAGGGGAGCGTGATGTCGTCGACGTACGGCCGGTGTGGATCGAACCCCTCCAGGTCGCGCCCGGAGAGCTCCGCGAGCTCCGCGAACGAACCGACGCAGGTGTCGTGGCCCTCCTCGCAGCGCCAGACCGGCAGGGGCGTGCCCCAGTAGCGGTCGCGGCTCAACGACCAGTCGACGTTGTTGGCGAGCCAGTCGCCGAAGCGCCCGTACTTGATCGTCGGCGGCTGCCAGTTCGTGCTCTCGTTCGACGCCTCGAGTTGCGAGCGGATCTGCGACGTGCGGATGTACCAGTCCTTGCGCGCGTAATAGATGAGGGGCGTCTTGCAGCGCCAGCAGTGGGGGTATGCGTGCTCGTACTCCTCGGTGCGGAACAGCACGCCTCTGTCTTCGAGCGCGTCGAGCACCTTCTGATCGGCGTCCTTGAACCAGAGCCCGGCGAAACCTTCCGCCACCGGCGCGACGTGGCCGGTCCCGTCGATCACTTGGACGATCGGGAGGTCGTGCTCGCGCGCGACCTTCATGTCGTCCTCTCCGTACGGCGCCAGATGGACGATCCCCGTCCCCTCCTCGGTGGAGACGAAGTCGCCGTGCCGCACGAGGTGCGCCCCCCGCTCCGACGGCACGTAGGGGAAGGGAGGCAGGTAGGCGCGGCCGACGAGGTCGGCGCCGCCGATCACGTCGAGCACCTCGGCAGCCTCACCGAGAAGCGCCTCGACGCGGTCCTCCGCGATCACGACCCGCGCCTCCGGGTCGGAGGGATCGGCCACCACCGCGTAACGCACGTCCCGGCCGACCGCGGCGGCGAAGTTCGCCAGCAACGTCCACGGCGTCGTCGTCCACACGACGAGCGACGTGCGCGGGTCGTCCGCGAAGGGGAACCGTACGTAGACGCTCGGGTCGGTCACCGTCTGGTAGGCGCCCGGCTGATGCTGCTCGTGGCTCGACAGAGCGGTCTCGCAGCGGGGGCAATAGGGGACGATCTTGAAATCCTCCTCGAGGAGGCCTTTGTCCCAGATCTCTTTGAGGATCCACCAGACGGTCTCGACGTAGTCGGGGCTCATCGTCCAGTAGGCCTGGTCCAGGTCGAGCCAGAAGCCGATGCGGTCGGTCAGCCGCTCCCAGTCGTCCACGTACCGCTGGACCGACGCGCGGCAGCGGCGCACGAACTCCTCGATGCCGAAACGCTCCTCGATCTCGCGCTTCTGCTTGATCCCCAGCTCTTTCTCGACCTCGATCTCGACCGGCAGACCGTGGCAGTCCCACCCGGCCTTGCGGTGAACGTGGTGCCCCCGCATCGTCTGGAAGCGGCAGAAGAAGTCCTTGAACGTCCTCGCCTCGACGTGGTGGATCCCCGGCTTGCCGTTGGCCGTCGGTGGCCCCTCGTAGAAGACCCACTCGGGCGCGCCTCGGCGCGCCTCCAGGGAGCGCCGGTAGACGTCCTGCTCACGCCATCGCGCCAGCGTCCGCTCCTCCAGCTCGGGGAACGAGACCTGCGGGTCGACGGGACGGTAGAGGGGCTCGGCCATGGCGCTAGGGTAGCCGCTCGCCGTCCGGCTCCCTCCGGTAGAGGAGCCCCCTCGGCGATGTGCTATCTTCCCGCCCTCATGAGCGCCGCGAAGAAGACTTCCGGCAGAAAGTCGCCGGCCAAGAAGACCTCCGCGAAGTCCTCGGCGCGCAAGACGACGAGGTCTCCCGCGAAGAAGACGACGGCCAAGAAGACATCTGCCAAGAAGACGGCCGCGAAGAAGACGCCGGCCCGGAAGAAGGCCACGGCGAAGAAGAGCACCTCCCGCAAGACCGCGGTCAAGAAAGCCCCGGCGAAGAAGAAGGCGACCGCCCGCAAGACGTCCAAGAAGACGTCCGCGAAGTCCCCGGCGAAGAA
>DATLFS010000013.1:0-8919 GCA_035540935.1 Actinomycetota bacterium | reverse complement strand
CAGGAACGCACCTGTGTGCGAGCCCTCCGTCGCGGCCACCTCCTCGGGGGTCCCCTCGGCAACGATGCGGCCTCCGCCGGAACCGCCTTCGGGACCGAGGTCGATGATGTGGTCTGCGGTCTTGATGACGTCGAGGTTGTGCTCGATCACCACAACGGTGTTGCCGTTGTCGACCAGCCGGTGCAGCACCCCGAGGAGCTTCGCGATGTCGTCGAAATGAAGGCCGGTGGTCGGCTCGTCGAGGATGTACAGCGTGCGTCCGGTCGAGCGCTTCGAGAGTTCGGTGGCGAGCTTGACGCGCTGCGCCTCGCCGCCCGACAGCGTAGGCGCCGGCTGGCCCAGCTTGATGTACCCGAGCCCGACGTCGCGGAGCGTGTCCATGTGCCGGGCGATGGGGGGGATCGCGGAGAAGAACTCGCACGCCTCCGTGACGCTCATATCGAGGACCTCAGAGATGTTCTTGCCCTTGTACCGGACCTCGAGGGTCTCGCGGTTGTAGCGCTTCCCCTTGCACACCTCGCAGGGGACGTAGACATCGGGAAGGAAGTGCATCTCGATCTTGATCGTCCCGTCTCCGGCACAGGCCTCGCAGCGGCCGCCCTTCACGTTGAACGAGAAGCGGCCCGGCTGATAGCCGCGACGTCGCGCATCGGGGGTCTTGGCGAAAAGCTTGCGCACGTGATCGAAGACGCCTGTGTAGGTGGCCGGGTTGGACCGCGGCGTCCGTCCGATCGGGCTCTGATCGATGTCGATGACCTTGTCGATGTTGTCGATGCCCTCGATGCGCTTGTGCTTGCCGGCCACGGCGCGCACCTGGCGGTTGAGCTTCGAGTGCACGGCCTTGTAAAGGATGTCGTTCACCAGCGTGGACTTGCCCGATCCGGATACACCGGTGACGGCGACGAAGCAGCCGAGTGGGAAACGAGCATCGATCTCCCTGAGGTTGTGTTGCCTCGCTCCCCTGACGGTGATCGCGGCGCCGTTCCCGGGGCGGCGCTCCGTGGGGACCGGGATCGACCGTGTGCCGCTCAGATACGCGCCGGTGACGGAGTCCGGGTGCCCTAACAAACCTTCGAGCGGTCCCGCGTAGACGATCTCGCCGCCGCGCTCCCCCGCGCCGGGACCGATGTCGACCACGAAGTCGGAGGCGCGCACCGTGTCTTCGTCATGCTCGACCACGATCAGGGTGTTGCCCAGGTCGCGCAGCCGAACGAGCGTGTCGATCAGCCGGCGGTTGTCGCGCTGATGCAACCCGATCGAAGGCTCGTCGAGGACGTACAGGACGCCGACGAGGCCGGAGCCGATCTGCGTCGCGAGCCGGATGCGCTGTGCCTCACCGCCCGCGAGGGTCGCCGATCCGCGCGAGAGCGTGAGGTAGTCGAGGCCGACGTCGAGCAGGAAGCCGAGGCGCGAATGGATCTCTTTTAGAACGCGTTCCGCGATGTGCGTCTCGCGGTCGTCGAGCTCGACCTGGCGAAGGAACAGATCCGTCTGGTCGATGCACATCTGGCACAGCTCGAAGATGTTCTTGCCGCCGACCGTGACGGCGAGCGACTCGGGCCGGAGACGGGCGCCCTTGCACTCGGGGCACGGGACCTGACGGAAGTACTGCTCGTATCGGTCCCGGGCGTACTCGCTGTCGGTGTCGGCATGCCGCCGCTCGAGCCACGGTATGACGCCCTCGAAAGGAGTCCAGTAGGCGCGGATCCGTCCGAAGCGGTTCTTGTAGCGGACGTGCACCTCGTCTTCGGTGCCGTAGAGGAGGATGTCGCGCACGCGCTTCGGAAGCTTCTTGAACGGGACGTCGGTGCGGAAGTCGAATGCCTTCGCCGCCGATTGCAGCAGCCGCTCGAAATACTCGAGGGTGCGTCCGGCCCACGGACCGATCGCACCTTCTTCGATCGACAGATCCGGATCGGGCACGACCAGTTCGGGATCGACCTCGAGATGAGTTCCGAGGCCGTCGCACCGCTCGCACGCACCGTACGGAGAGTTGAACGAGAAGTTCCGCGGCGCGAGTTCGTCGAAGGAGATCCCACAGTCGATGCAGGCGAAGTGCTGCGAGAAGAGGATGTCCTCGGCCGCATCGTCCACGAGGTCTATCGCAGCCACGCCGTCGGCGAGACCCAGTGCCGCCTCGATCGAGTCGGTGAGGCGCGTCTCGATACCGGGCTTCAGCACGAGGCGGTCGACGATCACGTCGATGTCGTGCTGGAAGTACCGGTCGAGACGGATCTTCTCGGTGAGTTCCTTGACCTCGCCGTCGACCCGGGCGCGAGCGAACCCCTTGCGCGCTAGATCGTCGAAGAGGTTCGTGAACTCGCCCTTGCGCGACCGCACGACCGGCGCGAGCACCTGAAAGCGCGTGCCTTCGGGCAGGGACATGATCTGGTCGACGATCTGCTCGGGCGTTTGACGCGCGATCGCGCGGCCACAGTTGTGGCAGTGGGGCCGTCCGATCCGGGCGTAGAGCAGGCGCAGGTAGTCGTAGATCTCCGTGATCGTGCCGACGGTCGACCTTGGGTTCTTCGGCGCAGACTTCTGATCGATCGAGATCGCCGGCGACAGACCCTCGATGAAGTCGACGTCGGGCTTGTCCATCTGGCCGAGGAACTGCCTCGCGTAGGCCGACAACGACTCGACGTAACGCCGCTGTCCCTCCGCGTAGATCGTGTCGAAGGCGAGAGACGACTTGCCCGACCCCGAGATGCCGGTGAACACGATCAGCGCATCGCGCGGCAGCTCGAGATTGACGTTCTTGAGGTTGTGCTCTTTGGCGCCGCGGACGACGAGGGCGCCGGAGGTGTCGGACGAGGCCATGGCTGCTGATGGTAAACGACACGCGTGTCACTTCGGCCTGGGATCTGCTTGCCTTCCCCCCTGCGATACACGACGATGCCCGGATGAACATGGTCGTCTGCCGCTACTGCGGGCATCCCACGAACGCTTCGGCACCCAACTGCGGCAACTGCGGTCAGGCCCTCGCCGGGGGCGGGGATCCCGCCTCCCCGCTGGGCGCGCCGGAGGGACCGCTCGCCGCCGGCCGCGGCCCGCTCGGCGGCCTGGTCAAGCCGCTGTTGATGTTCGTCGTGGGAGGAATCGTGGCGCTCGCTTTCCTGGTCCCGGTGTGGCGCCAGATCGAGGACGCGG
The DNA here is from genome assembly GCA_035540935.1 of Actinomycetota bacterium. Taxonomy (GTDB): domain Bacteria; phylum Actinomycetota; class CADDZG01; order CADDZG01; family WHSQ01; genus DATLFS01. The sequence continues at coordinate 5,769 of DATLFS010000013.1, read as the reverse complement.
TCAGCAGCACCCGCGAGCTGCCGGAGCGGCTCCAGGGGCAGCCCGGCGAGATAACCGTCCCGGAGCCCGAGCCGGCGGTCGGCTACGCATCCGTGCGCGAGCTGGTGAAGGACCTGCGATCGGGCGGGGTTCCCTGCCGGCCCGTTTCGATCGACGCCTCGGACGGCACCGTCGAGAGCGGGTCGTGCACCGTGCGCGGAGCGCACGTCCAGATCCTGATCTACCGGACGCAGGCGGCGGTCGAGTTCGCCGACGTGCAGATCTACGACGAGGATTGGCCGTTCACCTACGTCCACGACGACAACTGGTTCGTCACGACCGCCGAGACGCCGCTCGCGCGTCGCATACGGCGCGCCCTCGGCGGGACGCTGTCGGTCGCCGGCAGCGACTAGTCTCCGGGGGATGATCGACCCCCTGGAGCTCCGACGGGAGTTCCCCGTCCTCGACCGGCGCACGTATCTCATCTCGGCATCGCTGGGTCCGCTGTCGCGCCGATCGCGCGCTCTCGCCGAGGAGCATCTCGATCTCTGGGAGCGCTTGGGCCCCGAGGAGCTGTGGTTCGAGCACGGGTTCCCGCGCCTCCAGGAATGCCGCGAGGCGTTCGCGGCGATCGCCGGCTCCGACGCCGATGAGGTGGCGATCGTGCCGTCCGTATCGTCGGCGCTTTCTTCGATCGCCTCGTGCCTCGACTTCTCGGGTCCTCGCAACAAGGTCGTTCTGACGGGACTCGACTTCCCGACGAACCACTACGTATGGCTCGCGCAGCAGAAGCGCGGCGCCGTGCTCGACGTCGTCCCCACGCCGGATGGGGTCCGGATCGAAACCGAGGACGTCCTCGCCCGCATCGACGAACAGACGAGGATCGTGAACATCAACCGGGTCCTGTTCGAGTCGTCGTGGATCATGGAGGTCGAGCCGATCGTTCGTGCCGCACACGACCACGGCGCTCTGGTCGTCGTCGACGACTTCCACGGGTCCGGCGTCGTGCCGGTCGACGTACACGCGCTGGACGTCGACCTCCTCGTGTCCGGAGCGCTGAAGTGGCTGTGCGGCGGCCAGGGGATCGCTTTCCTCTACTGCCGGCGCGCGCTGCACGAGCAGATGCACCCGGCGGTCGTCGGTTGGTTCGGCACGCAAGATCCGTTCGACTTCGACCGCTCGTCGTTGAGGCTCGAGACCTCGGCGCGCCGCTTCGAGACCGGCACCTACGCGCTGCCGCAGGCGTGGACCGCCGCCGGCGGGATGAGCCTGATCCTGGAGGTGGGCGTCGATCGCATCCGCGAGCGGAACCAGGAGCTCACGCGCGGCGTCGTGGCGCGGGCACAGGAAGCGGGCTTCGAGGTGCTCTCCCCCCTCGAGGACGAGCGCCGCGGCGGCCTGGTGCGGGTGCGGGTGCCCGGTGGGCGCGAGGCCGCGGAGAAGGTCTTGCATTCCCTCTTCGAGCGCGATGTCGTCCTCGACCAGCGCGGCGACTCGCTGCGCATCTCGCCCCACTTCTTCAATACGGAGGCGGATCTCGACCGCTGTTTCGAGGCTCTGGTCGCCGTCGTCTAGACGCGGGCGGTCTGCCAGCGACCGCCGAGGAAGCGCCACCCTGTGGTGAGGGTCCGCGCGAGGAGCCACAGCGTCGCCGCGGCTGCCAATCCCGCGATCCCCCAGCCGAACGCCGCAGCCCCGCTCGCGCCCGCGGCATAGAGGAGCGACGCCGCCATCATCGAGACCGCCAGGAAACGCGTATCGGACGCGCCCAGCAAGATCCCGTCGAGCGTGAACGCCACGGCCGAGAGAGGTTGGATCAGCGCGAGCCAGACGAGGAGGCCGGCGGCGGCGGTCACAACCTCAGCGTCGCGGGTGAAGATGCCGGCGAGGAGGCGCGGGGCGACCAACAGAGCGCAGAGCAAAACGATGCCGAGCGCGAGGCCGAGGCCGAGCAGACGGAAAGAGACGAGCCGCGCGCGCTCGGGATCGCCGGCCCCGAGATGCCGCCCGACGAGCGCCTGCCCGGCGATCGCGATCGAGTCGAGCGTGAACGACAACAAGAGGAAGATCTGCATCGCGATCTGCCACGCCGCCAGGGGAACCGTCCCCATGCGAGCCGCGGCCGACGTGGCGAAAGTCATGGCGGCCAGCAGCGACCCCGTCCGTACCGCGAGCTCCATGCCCACCACCATCAGCGACCTGGCCTCGCCTGCATCGAACCTCCACCGCGGCCGCCACATCCGCCGCCTCAGGATCGCCAGGAAGATCACGGCCGCGATCGACTGGCCGGCGACCGTAGCCCAGGCCGCCCCCGCGACGCCCCAACCGAGCGGATAGATGAAGGTGTAGTCGAGCACCACGTTCAACAGCGCGCCGCCGCCGGCGACGAACATCGGCGTGCGGATGTCCTGGGCGCCGCGCAACCAGCCGTGCCCGACCTGCGAGATCAGGACGGGTACGGCGGCGAGCATCCGGATCCGCAGGTAGGGAACGGCGTGCTCGTAGACCTCGCCCGCGCCGCCGAGCAGCCTGACCACCTGCGGGGCGAGGAAGACGCCGGCCAGCGTCACGGACGTCCCCAGCACGACGGCGAGGAAGAGGGCCTGCACGCCGGTGCGGGATGCGGCCGCCGGATCGGACGAGCCGACGGCTCGGGCGACCCGTGGCGTGACGCCGTAGGCGAGGAACGAGAACACCCAGAACGAGGCGGTGAAGGCCGCGCTGCCGATGGCGAGGGCGCCGAGCTGCGGCGTCCCGAGGCGGCCGACGAAGGCAGTATCGGCGAGCGAGTAGAGGGGGTCGGCGGCAAGAGCCGCCAGCGCCGGCAGGGCGAGGGCGAAGATCGCGCGGTCGTCGGGATGCGAACCCGGGCGGCCGAGCGAAGACACCCCCTTCACCTGTACTCTCCCCAAGACATCGGTCGATGTGCGTTGCAACGCGGGCCCTGCTGCTTCAGCATGGGATGTGCAACGCGGGTACGAGGGGAGAGTTCATGCAAGCGCGTCCACAGGATGACCGGCCGAGCCGGCACCCGGCCACACGCCGCGACCTGATGCCGGACTACTGGCGCCTGGTGGCGGTCGTGGCGCCGGCGGAGCCGATGCCGGAGGACGCGTCCGCTCCAGAACCGCCGCAGAGCGGCTGAGCGATCACCCGACGTCGCGGAGCTCCCGCTTCAACTCCGTGACCTCGTCGCGCAGACGTGCGGCGTACTCGAACCGAAGCTCCTCGGCAGCCTGATGCATCTCCTCCTCTAACTGGAGGATCAGCCGCTTGAGATCGTCGGGGGTACCGCCCAGAGCCTCGGTCCGGCGGCTCTTCGATTTGCCGGGGACCGGCGCGCCGCGATCGCGCCGCAGCCCGCCAAGAATCAGGATGTCGGATACGGCCTTGCGGATCGACTGCGGGTCGATCCCGTGCTCTTCGTTGTACTGAAGCTGGATCCCGCGGCGACGCTGAGTCTCGTTGATGGCGGTGCGCATCGAGTCGGTCACCTCGTCGGCGTACATGATCACCTGCCCTTCGACGTTCCGCGCGGCGCGCCCGATCGTCTGGATCAAGCTCGTCTGCGAACGTAGATAGCCCTCTTTGTCGGCGTCGAGGATCGCCACCAGCGACACCTCGGGAAGGTCGAGCCCCTCGCGCAGGAGGTTGATGCCGACGAGTACGTCGAACTCGCCGAGCCGGAGATCGCGCAGGATCTCGATGCGCTCGACCGTGTTGATGTCGGCGTGCAGGTATCGCACGCGTATCCCCGACTCGAGGAGGTAGTCGGTCAGGTCCTCCGCCATCTTCTTGGTGAGGGTCGTCACCAGCACACGCTCATCGCGCTCGACTCGCAGGCGGATCTCCTCCATGAGGTCGTCGATCTGGCCCTTCGTCGGCCGGACCACCACCTCGGGGTCGACGAGCCCGGTCGGACGTACCAGCTGCTCGACCGGCTGCCCCGACACACGGAGCTCGAACGGCCCCGGTGTCGCGCTCATGAACACCACCTGGTCGACGATGTCGAGCCACTCGTCGAAGCGGAGCGGCCGGTTGTCGAGCGCGCTCGGCAGGCGGAAACCGTGCTCGACGAGCGTCCCCTTGCGGCTCATGTCGCCCTCGTACATGCCGTTCAGCTGCGGCACCGCCACGTGGCTCTCGTCGAGCACCATGAGGAAGTCATCGGGGAAGTAGTCGAGCAACGTGTTCGGCCTGCTGCCGGGAGGCCGCCCCTCGATGTGGCGGGCGTAGTTCTCGATCCCGTTGCAGAACCCGACCTCGCGAAGCATCTCGAGGTCGTACTGGGTGCGCATCCGCAGGCGCTGCGCCTCGAGGAGCTTGCGTTCGTTCTCGAGTTGCTTCAAGCGGTCGGCGAGCTCGGCCTCTATCGCGATGATCGCCCGGTCGAGGCGCTCCCGAGAGGCCACGTAGTGCGAAGCGGGGTAGATCGTGACGTGGTCGAGATCGCGGGTGATCTCGCCCGTGAGCGTGTCGAGCTCGATGATCCGGTCGACCTCGTCGCCGAAGAGCTCGACCCGGATCGCCTTCTCCTCGTACGCGGGAAAGATCTCGATCGTGTCGCCGCGGACGCGGAACTTCCCCCGGATGAAGTTGACGTCGTTCCGCTCGTACTGGATGTCGACCAGGCGCTGGATGATGAAGTCGCGGTCGGCGTAACCGCCGCGAGCGACGCTGACCGTCTGCTCCATGTACTCCTCGGGCGACCCCAACCCGTAGATGGCCGAGACGCTGGCGACGATCAGCACGTCTTCGCGCTGCAGGAGCGCCGACGTCGCCGAATGTCTCAGCCGCTCGACCTCATCGTTGATAGACGAGTCCTTCTCGATATAGGTGTCGGTCTGCGGCACGTACGCCTCGGGCTGGTAATAGTCGTAGTAGGAGACGAAGTACTCGACGGCGTTGTGCGGGAAGAACTGCTTGAACTCGTTGCAGAGTTGCGCCGCGAGCGACTTGTTCGGCGCCATGACGAGCGTCGGCTTCTGGATCTGCTCGACCGCCCATGCCAAGGTGGCCGTCTTGCCGGTGCCGGTTGCCCCGAGGAGGGTGGTGAACTTCTCGCGTTTCTTGACGCGCTCGACCAGCCCGGCGATGGCGCCCGGCTGGTCGCCGGCGGGCGCGAAATCGGACACGACCTTGAAGGGGGGCACGGAGGTCGAGTCTACGGGCCGGGTACGACGGAACGGCTCAGGCGGCGAAGCTCGGACGCCGGTCCGACCACGGCCGCGCTGCCTCGATCTGTCGCGCGAGACGCAGGAGAGGCTCCTCCCCCGCCGGCGACCCGATCAACTGCACACCGATGGGAACGCCGTCGGCCCAGTAGGTGGGGACCGACATAGCCGGCTGCCCCGTGATGTTCGCGATCGCGGTGAACGCGACCGCCGCCGCGGCGAGCGCGAGCTGCATGAACGGATCTTCCTGATGCAGGATCCAGCCGGCCGGCGGCGTCGGCATCGGCAGCGTCGGCGTGAGCAGGACGTCGAAGTCGTCCCACCCGGCGACAACGCGGCGCGAGAACGCCTGCAGCCACAGGATCGAGCGGACGTAGTCGATCGCCGACGTGTTCCGTCCCTCCTCCGCCAGCATGCGGTTGACCGGCTCGTAGTGCGCCGGATCGGCCGGAGGGTAGAGCGCGCTGGTCGCCTGGATCACGTGGACGAAGTGCGCCGGCAGGTCGGGATCGGCCCAGCCCGGGTCGACCGCAACCACGTCGTGACCCAGCTCGTCGAGGAGCCGGGCGGCATCCTCGACGAGCTGGGTCACGACGTGGTTGCGGTCGACCCGGGC
>DATLFS010000012.1:0-7017 GCA_035540935.1 Actinomycetota bacterium | reverse complement strand
TCTCCTTGCCGGCGTACTCCGCCTCCAGCCGCACCACCTTCTCCTCGATCTCCGCCCGCGAGCCGATCGGCGAGCTCTGCGGAGACGCCCATGCGCCGAGCTGGTGCGAGCGCGGCCGGGAGCGGAAGTAGGCGAGGGACTCCTCCTGCGGCGTGCGCACGACGTCGCCGGTCACGGTCACCTGACGCTGGAGCGTTCCCCAGTAGAAGACGGCGGCGGCGCGGGGGTTCTCCTCCAGGTCGCGTCCCTTGCGAGACGTGTAGTTCGTGAAGAACACGAGGCCGCGGTCGTCGAACCCGCGGAGGAGGACCGTCCGGGCGGTCACCCGCCCCTCGCGGCTCGCGGTCGCGAGTGTCATGGCGTTCGGCTCGCCCGTCTCCTGCTCGATCGCCTCGCGGAGCCAGCGACCGAAGAGGACGAGAGGGTCGATGGGCTCCGCGTTCTCCTCCAGCGTGTCGATCCCCCGTGCCAGGCGCAGGCGGCTCGCGAGATCGGAAGCGGCGGCGGCGTCCAGCTTCTCCGCGAGCAGGCGGAAGGCACGGCCGCGGTGGGAGAAGCGAAGCTTCTCGTCGAGCGGTATCTCCCCCATCGTGCGAGTCTCGCCCTCGGGCACGACATGCGGGTCGTACCCGAAGCCGAGGTCGCCGCGGCCTTCCAGAACAACGCTCCCCTCGCAGCTCCCGTGGGCTATCAGGGTGCGGCCGTCCGGCCACACGGCGGTTGCCACGCATCGGTAACGGCACGTGCGCTCCGGCTCGGGCACGTCTCGCAGAGCGGCAACGAGCTTCGCGTTGTTGGCTTCGTCGGTGGCGTCATCGCCGGCATAGCGCGCGCTCCGTACACCCGGCGCGCCGTTCAGTGCGTCGACCTCGATACCCGAGTCGTCGGCGATCGCCGGCAAGCCTGTGGCCGATGCCGCGGTGCGCGCCTTGGCGAGGGCGTTCTCTTCGAAGGTGTCGTAAGGCTCGTCGAGGACCAGATCGGGAGCGATGTCGTCCAGTGCCATCAGCTCGACCCGGGGTAACAGCCGCTGCACCTGCTCCACCTTGTGGCGGTTGCGCGACGCGAAGACCGCCTTCAAAACTCCGAATCCGTTGCGCCGAGAGCGCGTTCCTGCAGCGCGGTGAGTTCGGCTATGCCCGCGGTGGCGAGGTCGAGCAACGCGTCCATCTCCGACCGCTCGAACGCTCCGTGCTCTGCCGTCCCTTGCACCTCCACCAGCTTGCCGGACCCTGTCATGACGACATTCATGTCGACCTGGGCGGTCGAGTCCTCCGGGTAGTTGAGATCGAGACAGGCCGTCCCGTCGACGATGCCGACGCTGATAGCCGACACGGAGTCGACGAGCGGCCACTGGAGCAACGTTCCGGAGTCGCGCAACCTCGTACAAGCTTGTGCGAGAGCGACGAACGCGCCGGTTATCGACGCGGTGCGAGTTCCGCCGTCCGCCTGAAGAACATCGCAGTCGAGCCACACCGTCCGCTCCCCCAGCGCTTCGGCGTCGACGATCGCGCGCAGACTTCGGCCGATCAGCCTCTGGATCTCCTGCGTCCGGCCGCCGGGCCGGCCGCGATTCACCTCCCGAGAGATCCGCTCTGGTGACGAACGCGGCAACATCCCGTACTCGGCTGTGATCCATCCGGTGCCGCGACCCTGCATCCACCTCGGCACAGTCGACTCGACGGTAGCGCTGCAGATCACCTTCGTGTCGCCCATCTCCACGAGGCACGAACCCTCGGCGTACGGCATGAAGCCGGGCGTGAGCGTCACGGGGCGGAGCTGGTCGGGCGCCCTGCCGTCGACCCGGTTCAGGACCCGACCTCCAGGCGCAGACCCTGCTGGGCCAGGAGGACCTCGACGTCGCCGGCCTCGGACCGCGCCTCCGCCAGCGATCGCTCGAGATCGCGTCCGGCCGGGAGGTGCGTCAGCACGAGGCGACGGCACCGCTGTTCCCGCGCGATGCGCCCCGCGTCGGCGGCGGACAGATGCCCCTCCCACGAGTCGTTGCCCTGGAACGTTGCTTCGCAGATGAAGACGTCGGCGTCCGCCGCCAGCGCGGTGAAATCCATTTCGGGCCCGGTGTCGGAGGAATAGGCGAGAACGGCGCCGCCGAGGTCGATCCGCACCCCGACCGTCTCGGGAGGGTGTGCCATCGCGTGGAAGGTGACCTCCGCGCCGGCGATCTCGACCTCGTCGCCGCCGGCCACGGGCCGGAAGTCGAAGGCCTCAGACGACTCCTTCGAGAATTCGGTCAGACGATCGATGGTCTCTTGCGTCGTCCACACGGGAAGCGGGTCCATCGGCTCGGGCGCGCCGTAGTGGCGTGCGTGGAAACACTGAAGGAGATCGGTCGTGTGGTCGGGATGGCGGTGGGTCACGATGACGCCGTCGAGCTCGCGGTAGTCCGCGTGACGCAGGAGTTGCTGCCAGGTGCCGGCACCCGCGTCGAGCCAGACCTTGCGCCCGCGGAGGTCGAGGAGGTAGCCCGAAGCAGCGCGCTGTGCGGTGGCGAACATCCCCGAGAAGCCGAGCACCGTGACGCCGAAGCTCACGTACGGACGCTCCAGGGACGGTGCTCGAACGCCTTGAACTCGGGGCCCAGGAACCTCTCGCCGAGCTCGCCGAATGTCGCCTCCGCGCTCGACGAGATGAACCGGTGGACGCCCAACGTCTCGCGGTCGTTGAGCATGCCGTCCGTGACCAGCCGCGCGTACACCTCGGTGGCGGTCGCTTCGGCACTCGAGATCAGCACCACGTCCTCTCCCATCACGAACTGGATCACCCCTGCAAGCAGAGGGTAATGCGTGCACCCGAGGATGACCGTATCAACGCCCCGGTCCTTGAGCGGATCGAGATACTCGTGCGCCGCCTCCAGCAACTCGGCCGACGCGGTATCGCCTCGTTCGACGAACTCGACGAACCGCGGGCAGGCACGGGAGAACATCTCGACGTTCGCTTTCGTATGGCCGAGAGCGTCGTCGTAAGCGCCGGAGCCGACGGTGCGTTCCGTCCCAAGAAGCCCGATCCGTCGATTGCGCGTCGCGGCGACGGCGGCGCGTACGCCGGGCTCGATGACCGAGATGATGGGGACGTCGTAGCGCTCGCGAGCCTCGGCTATGGCCGTCGTGGATGCTGCCGAGTTGCACGCGACGACGAGGAGCTTCACGTCCTCGGCGACGAGCAGGTCCATGATGTCGAGCGCGAAGTCCCGAACCTCGTCGTGGGAGCGCGGTCCGTACGGACACCGCGCCGTGTCGCCGAAATAGATGAGGTCCTCGTGCGGCAGGACGTCGATCACGGAGCGCGCGACGGTGAGACCACCTACACCCGAGTCGAACATGCCGATCGGCCGGCGGCCGCGCTCCGTCACCACCACAGAACTTCCTCTACCTGCTCGCTCGCCACGTCGAGTTCCTGCGTCCACGCCTCGGTCGATAGATACTTCCAACCGCCGTCCGGCAGCAGACAGACGACGTCGCCGTGTCCGATGCGCTCGCACACACGTTGCGCGACCCACAGGACGGCGCCCGCGGAGATCCCGGCGAAGATCCCTTCGTCGCGCAGGAGCCGGCGCGTCCAGACGATCGACTCGCGCGCGGAGACGCGCACCTTGCCGTCGAGCACGTCGGGGTCGAAGATCGGCGGCACGTAGCCCTCGTCGAGAGAGCGCAGACCGTAGACGAGCTCGCCCAGCTGAGGCTCGGCGGCAACGATCCGGATCGCCGGGTCGTGCTCCTTGAGACGGCGCCCCACGCCGGTGAGCGTGCCACCGGTCCCGAGCCCCGCGACGAACGCCTTCACGCCGGGCAGGTCGGCGATGATCTCCTCCGCCGTCCCCTCGTAGTGAGCGCGGACGTTCGCGGGATTGCCGTACTGGAACGGCATGAAGTAGCGGTCGTCGGCTGCCATCTCGACTGCGAGCGCCACCGATCCGTTCGTGCCCTTCGCTCCTTCCGAGAAGACGATCTCGGCGCCGAACGCGCGCAACAGCGAGACCCGCTCGGAGCTGGCGTTGTCCGGCATGACGGCGGTGAACCGGTAGCCGCGCAACGAGGCGACCATCGCCATCGAGATCCCGGTGTTACCGGAGGTCGGCTCGAGGAGGATGCGGTCGCGGGTGAGCTGACCCGATCGCTCCGCGTCTTCCACGAGAGCGAGGGCGACCCGATCCTTCACCGAGCCGGTGGGATTCTGTCCCTCAAGCTTCACCCAGACCCGCACGTCCTCGGTGGGCGAGAGACTCGGAACGTGGACGAGTGGCGTCTTTCCGATCAGCTCGAGGATCGAGCTTGCTTTCACCGGCGAAACGCGCCGCCCGCAACGGAGGGAAGCAACGACACCGTGTCGCCGTCGGCCACCTTCGTGTCGAGCTTGTCGAGATAACGTGCGTCCTCGTCGTTCACGTAGACGTTCACGAAGCGATGCAACTCCCCCGCCTCTGTGATGACCTGCTCTTTGAACCCGGGATATTTGCCGTCGATCTGGTCGACCAGGTCGGCGACGGTCCCCGGCTCGAGCTCTAGCACGGGCGTACCGTCGGTGAACTTGCGGAATATCGTCGGGATGCGCACTTGAACGGACACATCTCCTCCTTGGGGTCTGAAGACTATGGGTTCAACGGGCCGCGCACGACCGGCATTTCCACGACCCGGCCGTCCTCGTCCATCCAACTCTCTTTGACGATGCGGAAAGCACGTACATCGGGCGGGTCGTGGGCGAGAGAGACGATCACGTACGGGACGTCCTCGTGAGCATCGCGGATGTCGGTCGGCGATGGATACGCCTCCGTCCTCGTGTGCGAATGGTAGACGCCACCGAGCTCCCATCCCTCTGCCTCGATCTTCTTGTAGGCGGCTAGCTGCTCGGCCGCGTCGAGCGAATACCTGACCGGGCTGGCCGACGCGTTCGTCATACGGAACACCTTCACGATCTCCCCGCCGGCCGCGGCGAGCAGCCCGCACGCCTCGTTCGGCCGTCCCGCGAGGCAGTGCTCGACCATCTCGTCGACAAGCTCCTCCGGGAGGCGCAGCTCATTCATCCTGCGCGCATCCTCACACCTCCATCGCCCGGCACCAGCCGGCCGATCACCGCCGCGGCAGGAGCTGCGGCGCGCCGTAGCTCGGCCACGAGCTCTGCGGCCGCCTCCTGGGGGACCGAGATCAACAACCCGCCCGACGTCTGCGCGTCGTTCAAGACGGACAGGAGGAGATCGGGCACCCCCTCGGCATCGGTGGCGGGAGCGGTCGCCTCGCGGTTCCGCACGCTCCCGCCCGGCAGGATGCCGCGTTCCGCAAGCTCGAGCACACCCTGAAGCAACGGAACGGCCGTCACGTCGACCTCGGCCGAGAGATCGCCGCCCAGCATCTGCAGGAGGTGGCCGACCAACCCGAACCCGGTGACATCGGTCGCAGCCGTAGCGCCGTGGCGGACCATCGTCTCGGCGGGATCTCGATTGAGCGCCGTCATGCTGTCCACGGCGCGCCGTACGACCTCCGGCGGCGCGGCACCTTCCTTGACCGCACTCGAGATGATCCCGGTGCCGAGCGGCTTCGTCAGGACGAGGGCGTCGCCGGCGCGCCCGCCGCCCTTGGTGACGATCTGCTCCGGATCGGCGATGCCGGTCACGGCGAGGCCGAACTTCGGCTCGGGATCGTCCACCGAATGACCGCCGATGATCGCCACTCCCGCGTCGGCGCAGACCGAGCCCGACCCCTCGAGGACCCTTCCGAGCAGCTCCAGGTCGAGCCGGCGCGGCCAGCCCACCAGATTCATGGCGGTGACCGGGCGGCCCGCCATCGCGTAGACGTCGCTGAGGGCGTTGGCGGCCGCGATCCGGCCCCAGTCGAACGGGTCGTCGACGACGGGCGTGAAGAAGTCGACCGTCTGGACGAGCGCCACGCTGGGCGCGACCGCGTACACGCCCGCGTCGTCGGGCGCATCGAGACCGACGAGAACGGCAGGATCGGAGTGGCTTTCGACGTGGCGCAAGACCTGCGCCAGCTCGGCGATGCCGAGCTTGCACGCTCAGCCGCCGCCGTGCGAGTACGTCGTCAGACGGACCTGCTCCACGTCACCTCCCCTTGCGCTCGGAGCCGTCATCCTCGCAGACACCCGAGGCGCGCCGGCTAGAGGATCACGCGTCGAGCGGCGGAAGCTCCTGTGGAGGCTCGGGACCCACGTATCGGGCGGCCGGGCGGATCAGCCGGTTGGCCGCAGCCTGCTCGAGGATGTGAGCGGTCCACCCGATCACCCGGCTCGATGCGAACGTGGGAGTGAACAGGGTACGCGGCACCCCGACCGTCTCCATGACGATCCCGGCATAGAACTCGACGTTCGCGTACAACTTGCGACCGGGCTTGAGCTCCTCGAGGACCTTCACGACCGTCTTCTCTATCTGCTTGGCGAAATCGACCTTCTCGCCGCCGAGACGCTCCGCGACGCCGCGCAACATGACCGAGCGCGGGTCGTCGGTCTTGTAGACACGATGGCCGAAGCCCATGATCCGCTTGCCGCCCGCGACCTGCTCGCGGAGCCAGGGCTCGGCGTTATCCGGCGTGCCGATCGCGTCGAGCATGTCGAGCGCGCGGCTCGGCGCGCCGCCGTGAAGCGGACCCGACAGCGCGCCGATCGCGCCGACGACGGCCGAACCGAGGTCGGCGCCTGTGGACGTGATGACCCGCGCCGTGAAGGTGGACGCGTTGAAGCCGTGATCGATCGTCGAGATGAGGTAGTGCTCGATCGCCGACGCGTGCTCCGGCTCGGGCACCTCTCCTCGCATCATGTAGAGGTAGTTCGCGGCGTACGGCAGATCCGGGTGTGGGTCCACCGGATCGAGGCCCTCCCGCATGCGGTACAGGGCGGTGATGAGCGTCGGCGTCACCGCGCAGATGCGCATCGCCTGCGCCCGCAGCTCGGCGGCGTCTATGTCGAGCCACGGCTTGAAGTCGAGGGAGGAGGCGACCATCGAGATCGCCGTGCGCAACGCGTCGAGGGGGACGAACGACTCCCCGAGAGACG
>DATLFS010000011.1:0-15401 GCA_035540935.1 Actinomycetota bacterium | reverse complement strand
GTCCGCCAGGGTCGCGATCACGGCGGCGCAGGATGCGTTCGCGGGGAAGCCGGGGATCGCGTCCGCCAGCATGGCAGCGAGGCCGGCACATGCATTGGCGTCTGCGTTGTCGCCGCCCGCAGGGCCGTTACCGTTCGCGGGTCCGCCCGCCGGTCCGTTGCGGTTCCCGGGCGCGTCGTCGTCGAGCAGGTCGGTCAGGGTCGCGATCACGACGGCGCAGGATGCGTTCTCGGGGAAACCGGGGATCGCGTCCGCCAGCATGGCAGCGAGGTCGGCACATGCATTGGCGTCTCCGTTCTCGGCGCCCGCAGGGCCGTTACCGTTCGCGGGTCCGCCCGCCGGTCCGTTGCCGTTCCCGGGCGCGTCGTCGAGCAGGTCCGCCAGGGTCGCGATCACGGCGGCGCAGGATGCGGTCGCGGGGAAGCCGGGGATCGCGTCCGCCAGCATGGCGGCGAGGCCGGCGCAGGGATTCGCGTCTGCGTCGTCGCCGCCCGCGGGTCCGTTGCCCTGGCCGGGTCCGTTGCCCTGGCCGGGTCCGTGGTCGTCCTCGGCGTCACCATCAAAGACGTCCCCGAACTCCGCGGTGCCGCTGATGCAGAAGATGACGTGGCTGATCTCCTTACCGGCCGAGCTAGCGGTCCCGCCCGTCCCCCCGGAATTCTGGTGTACGTCCGTCCCCGCCTTCACGAGGACACTCGACACGTCGACGGATGAGGTCCAAGAGAAGGTGGTCGACGAGAAGCTCGTCACCGTTATGGGTCCGAACGTCCCGCTGGACCCCAGGCCGTCGATCTTGAAAGCGGTGCCGTCGGGACAAGCACCGGCAGCGGAGGCGGGGTCTATATCGATCGTCCCAACTCCCGTGTCGCCTCCCCCTGACGCTTCAACATCGTTCCCTGTGTCTGCGTCGATCAGGTCGACGATGGGGGCGGTGCCGCTGATGCAGAAGATGACGTGACTGATCTCCTTGCCGGAGGAGCCCGCGGTGCCGGCCGTCCCGCCGGAGTTCTGGCGGACGTCGGTGCCGGCCTTCACCAAGACGCTGGAAACGTCGACAGATGAGGTCCAAGAGAAGGTGGTCGGCGAGAAGCTCGTGACGGTGATAGGGCCGAAGGTCCCGCTGGACCCGAGACCGTCGATCTTGAAAGCGGTGCCGTCGGGACAAGCACCGGCAGCGGAGGCGGGATCGATCTCGATCGTCCCTACTCCGGTCGATGTCAGTGACGGATCCGCCGCCAGAACGTCGGTGATCCCACTCAGGATGTCGTCCCAGATGTCGCCGACCGTTTCCAGCAGCACGCACCCGGTGTGCGCGGGGTTGGTCTTACCGACTCCCTGGTTTCGATCACATTCGTAGCCGGCGTTGTGGTCGGAGCCGTTGGGCATCTGGCCCTTCGGGTTCTTATTGTCCGCGGAACCGACGCAGCCAGCGCATGGCTTCCCGCGCGCCGCTCCTCCGCCCTTCCCGTTCCGGCTGGGTGAGCCGTCACAGGTGGAATCGTAAGGATCACCATCGTTCTCGGCCGCCTGCGCGCAACCCTTCGCGGGCCTCGAGGTCGTTGCGGTCTGAGTCTTCCCGGAAGCCTTGGGGCCTTCGCTTCCTCCATCGCGGGACGCTGACCCGGAGCCGTGGGACGAGGAGCCCGAGCCGTGGGCTGAGGAGCCCGAGCCGTGGGGCGAGGAGCCCGACTTCTGCGACGAGGAGCCCGATCCGGGCGCGGGCTTCGGACGTGCCTCACTCGAATTCGATGACGCGCTGTTCTTCTTGCCCTCAGAACCGCGCCCGTCGGACTCCGTCCGACCGTCGCTCTGCCGATCCGAACGCTTTTCCTTGCCCCCCTTGGAGCTTGCGGCCGCGGCCGTGCCGACCGGCAACGCCAGGATCAGCAAGAGAGCCATCATGAAGCAGATCAGACGGCGAGCGTCCACCCCGAACCGCAGAGACATCCTCGACCTCCATGGGTGCCGTGCCTCGCGGCGTGCGCCGACGCACCATCTACCCGGCGGAATGCCGGATGAACCACGTTCTGGAATATTTCTTCACAGGTTTGGTTACACCGTCGGTTACGATGCGCTAACGGCAGCAGGGAGGAGAGCAGCAGGGAGGACAGTGGAGATGGTCCCGGCGCAGGCATTAACTGCCTTTCGGCGTGCGCCCACACCCGTGCGCGTCGGGACCATCACCTCTATCCTCCCGACCCGCGGCATCCTAGCGGGATATCGCAACGAAGGCGGGGTGCCTGGCGGCGGCCGATCGTGGGGCGTAGTGGGGTCGAACCACTGACCTCATGCTTGTCGAGCATGCGCTCTACCAACTGAGCTAACGCCCCGCAGGCGGGAGAGTCTACCGGCACTGCCGGGTCCGGCACCCCTCCGGCCGAAAGAGGCGGCGAGCGGAATCGAACCGCTGTGCAGGGCTTTGCAGGCCCTTGCCTAAACCACTCGGCCACGCCGCCGTGAACGCGCAGGATAACGCCCCGCGATCCGGCCTCCGGGCGCCGCTTGTACGGGGGCCAAGCGACCCGTAGGGTCGGCGTCCGATGAGCAGCCGCGAGTGGATCGAGCGAGACGCGGCCGTGATCTGGCACGGCTTCACGCAGATGGCGGCGTACGCGGACAACGCGCCCGTCATCGTCGATCACGCCGAGGGAAGGTGGCTCATCGACGTTGACGAACGTCGTTACTTCGATGCGATCTCCTCCCTCTGGGTAACGACGCTCGGCCATCGCGTGCCCGAGCTCGACCGCGCGCTCACGGAGCAGCTCGGGCGGATGGCGCACACGACGATGCTCGGCAACGGGAACACCGCCACGGTGGAGCTCGGGGAGGCCCTGGCCCCGCGGGTGCCGCTCGAGTCGCCTCACTTCCTGTTCGCTTCGGACGGCGCGTCCGCGGTCGAGCAGGCGCTCAAGATCGCCTTCCAGTTTTGGGTCAACCGCGGGGAGCGCGGCCGGCAGGCGTATCTGGCTTTCGGCGGCGCCTACCACGGTGACACCGTGGGGTCGCTCTCGCTCGGCGGCGCTGGCTTCGGCACCG
This sequence comes from Actinomycetota bacterium, assembly GCA_035540935.1. Classification (GTDB taxonomy): domain Bacteria; phylum Actinomycetota; class CADDZG01; order CADDZG01; family WHSQ01; genus DATLFS01. The sequence goes on along the minus strand of DATLFS010000011.1, from coordinate 12,365 downwards.
ATCTCTTCGATCCCCTGCGGTTCCCCGTCCTCCGCGCGCCCGGGTTCGACGATCCGGACTGCCTCGAAACGGCCGCCAAGCTCGTGCGCGATCACGCCGATGAGCTGGCGGCGGTCGTCATCGAGCCGCTCGTGCAGGGCGCAGCCGGCATCCGCGTACAACCGGCGGAGTCGTTCGACATCCTCGGCGAAGCTTGCCGGGACACCGACGTCCTCCTGATCGTGGACGAGGTCGCAACCGGCTTCGGTCGGACCGGCACGCTCTTCGGGATCGAGCAGACGTCGCTGCGGGCGGACCTCATGTGCCTCGGGAAGGGCATCACGGGCGGCTACCTCCCCCTGTCGGCGACCGTGGCCGCGGGACATGTGTACGAGGAGTTCCTGGGGGAGGACCTCGGTCCCCGCACGCTGTACCACGGGCATTCGTACGGCGGGAACGCGCTCGCCGCGGCGGTCGCGCGTCGGCATCTCGAGCTCCTCGACGAGTGGGACGTGCTCTCGAACGTCAGGGAGCGCGGTCTCGACCTCCAGCAGGAGCTCGAGAAGCTCGCGGCGCACCCGCTCGTCCGAGAGGTGCGGCAGACAGGTCTCATGGCGGGTGTCGAGCTTTACTCCGGCGAGCGCCGTGGGCGACGCGTCGCGGCCGCGTGCGTCCGGCGCGGGGTCCTGATCCGACCGCTAGGCGACGTCGTCGTGATCATGCCGCCGCTCACCACGACATCCGACGAGATCCGGCTGATCGGGCGAACGATGCGGGAAGCCCTTGACGAGGTCGGCGCGTGAGCTGGCGACGGTGGAGCGAAACTGAGCTCGACGCGATCGATGCCGCCGGGCTCAGACGGACGATCACCGACTTCGACGCGCGCGGACCTGCCGGGCGCCTCGGCGGCCGCGATGTCGTCTCGTTCGCCTCGAACGACTACCTCGGGCTGACGAACCACCCGGCGGTCGTCGCGGCAGGCCACGAAGCCCTGGAGAGATGGGGCGCGGGCTCGGGGGCCGCGCGCCTCCTCGTGGGGGCGCGGCCGATCCACTCCGAGCTCGAGAAGGAGATAGCCGGATGGAAGGGAACGGAGCGGGCGCTCCTCTTCCCGACTGGGTTTGCCGCGAACCTGGGGGTCTTGGCCGCTCTCGGCGCGCCGGACGTTCTCATCTGCTCCGACCGGCTGAACCACGCCTCGATCGTCGACGGCGCCCGCCTGTCGCGAGCACAGGTCGCGGTGTTCCCGCACCGCGACGCCCCCGCACTCGAACGGATCCTCGCCGCGCATAGCGGTCGCACGATCGTCGTGTCCGACGTGGTCTTCTCGATGGACGGCGACGAGGCTCCCCTCGAGGACCTGGTCGCCGCCTCGAAGAAGCACAACGCGCTGCTCGTCCTCGACGAGGCGCACGACGTCTTCGAGCGCGACATCGATCTGTCGGGCGTCGAGGTGTTGCGCGTCGGGACATTGTCGAAGTTCCTCGGCGCCGCCGGTGGGTTCGTCGCGGGTCCCGGACCGCTGGTCGACCTGCTCGTCAACAGGGCGCGCTCGTTCATCTTCACCACAGCTACCCCGCCCGCGGATGCGGCGGCCGCCCTGGCCGCGCTGCGGATCGTGCGTTCCGATGAGGGCGAACGGCTGCGAACGCGTCTCCGCGCCCTGATCGATCGCGTTGCGCCGGGGCAGACAACGCCGATCGTCTCGATGGTCGTGGGCGACGAACGGGCCGCCACGGCCGCCTCGGCGGCGCTCCTGGCGCGAGGCGTGCTGGTCCCGGCGATCCGTCCTCCCTCCGTGCCCCCCGGGACCTCACGCCTGCGGATCGCGCTGTCGGCCGCCCACACGGACGATCAAGTGGACCTGCTACTCGGTGCGCTCGACGAAGTCGTCGGGGTAACGACGTGACCACGCTGCTCGTGGTCTCCGGAACGGGAACCGAGATCGGCAAGACGTGGCTAACGGCGCGCCTGATCGAAGAACTCGGGCGCCGGGGACGGACGTGCGCGGCGCGCAAGCCGGTGCAGTCGTTCGATCCCGCCGAGGGACCGAGTGACGCAGAGGTCCTCGGACGCGCGTCGGGCGAACCGCCGGAGGTCGTGACGCCGCGCCACCGCTGGTATGAGGTGCCGGTGGCGCCGCCGATGGCCGCCGAGATCCTCGGCCGCCCGCCGATCGCGCTCGAAGACCTCGTGCGCGAGACAACGGTTCCCGAGGTAGACGTCGTGCTGGTCGAAGGTGCGGGTGGGCCTCGCTCTCCCCTCGCGGACGACGGCGACGTCGTCGACCTGGCCGAGGCCCTCGACGCCTCGCACGTCTTGCTCGTGGCCGAACCCGGCCTCGGCACGATCAACGCGGTGCTCCTCGCGTCGGCCGCGTTCCCGCAACCGCCGCTCGTGTACCTGAACCGCTTCGACGCGGCGCACGATCTGCACATCCGCAACCGACGTTGGCTGGAAGACGTGGAAGGACTCGAAGTTTGTGTGACGATCGACGGCCTCATCGACCAACTAGACCGACATCCACTGGAGGTGCAATGACCCCGCGAGCCTTGCTCGACTCCGCACGGCGCGCCCTGCTGGACGAACGACGCGAGCTTGCCGCGGACGAGCTGCGTTCCCTGGCCGGCATCTCCGATGAGCACGTCCCGTCGCTCGCGGCGCTCGCGCACGAGGTCCGGCTCGAGCGGTGCGGCCCGACCGTCGAGGTCGAGGGCATCTTGTCGGCCAAAACGGGCGGGTGCCCGGAAGACTGTCACTTCTGCTCGCAGTCATCGAAGTTCGAGCGCTCGCCGGTGCGTCCTACCGGCTATCTCGACCTGAACGAGGTGCTGGCCGCGGCGCGTGAGACGCAACGTCTCGGCGCCAGCGAGTTCTGCATCGTGATGGCCCTCCGCGGTCCGGATGACCGCACGATCGAGCGTGTCATCGAGGCGGCGCAGGCGGTGAAGGCGGAGACAGGCTTGAACGTCGCCGCATCGCTGGGCATCCTCACGCGCCCCCAGGCGGAGAGGCTCGCGGAAGGTGGCGTACACCGTTACAACCACAACCTCGAGACCGCCCGCTCGTTCTTCCCCCAGGTGGTGACGACCCATAGCTGGGAGGAACGCTTCGAGACATGCCGCATGGTGCGCGATGTGGGGATGGAACTCTGCTGCGGCGCGCTGCTTGGGATGGGAGAGACGGACGACCAGCGGGTGGAGCTCCTCGAGCAGCTGCGCGAGGTGGACCCCGCTGAGGTCCCGGTGAACTTCCTCAACCCGCGTCCGGGGACGCCGCTGGGCGATCGCTCGCTCGTGGCGCCGCTGAGCGCGATCCGATGGATCGCCCTCTTCCGGCTCGCCCTCCCCGAGGTGATCCTCCGCTACGCGGGCGGGAGAGAGGTCACGCTCGGCGAGCTGCAGGCGCTCGGGATGACGGCCGGGATCAACGCCCTGATCGTCGGCAACTACCTGACGACGCTGGGCAGGGAGCCGCAGCAGGACCTCGCGATGCTGCGCGACCTCCGCATGCCGATCGGAGCCCTGTCGAAAGTCCTGTGATGTTCTGCGCCTACTGCGGGCGCGAGGCGTGCCGCGGTGAGTGCGGTCGCGAGCTGGAGCCGCCGCGCTACTGCCCTACCTGCGGCCGCACGCTCGAGGTGCAGGTCTCCCCCACCGGCTACCGCGCCGCCTGCCGGCGCCACGGCGCGCCGCGGCCTCCGGAGGAGCATCCGGGGCCGCGCTAGCGATACCGCCCCTTACCGAATCGCCACCTAGGAGGTAGCCGCGTCGGCGTCCCCTTCGCCGGCAGCACCGCGACCCTCCGCGCGGTCGTCCCCGACGTTCGTGACTTCTTGGTCCTCGCCCCACTCGTCGGCGGAACCCGGATTCATCGCGCCCTCCGTCGGCTCGTCGACGGAGACGTTTCCGGGACCAGAGGTCGGGTCCTCGCGATCGGTTCCACGGTTCTCGGCGTCGGGATCGTCCCCGGGCTGCGGCAGATCGGCTCGTTCATCCATGCGCGCCATCCTTCCCTGCACTCCCGCGGCTACTCCACCTGGGCCGGAGTGTGCCGAACTGCACGTTCGCACTGCGCCCCGGGCCGTAGAACGTCGCGGCGATCGGGGCGACGCTGTCTCCGACGGCCCCGGAGGGGGGCCCGGGAAGAAAGAGGACCGTCATGCAGGCTCAGGAGACCATCCAGATCCGCTCCGCTTTCCGCCACCCGGCATCACCTGCACAGCTCGAGTACGACCTGTATCCGTCGGCCATCCGCTCCATCCTCGACACGTGGCGCACCTCGCGGCTGCAGCACGACGACCTCGGCCGGGTGCAGGCGGTCGGCCGCGAGAGCGGCGCCAAGATCTGATCCGAGGCGCCACTAGGATGGCGCCGATGACGCAGCTCATACCGGACGACGTCGAGAGGTTCGTCGGCGACGGGGGAGATCTCCCGGACCGTCCGCCGCCCGACGGGCTCACCGACGATCGCCTCGTGGCCATCCTCGAGAGCATCGCCTTCCTCCGCACCTTCGACGAGCGGGCGGTGGCGCTCCAGCGACAGGGTCGGATCGGCACCTACCCTCCCTTCTGGGGTGAGGAAGGCACGCAGGCCGGCGCGTTCCATGCGCTCGCCGACGGTGACTGGATCTTTCCGTCTTACCGGCAGAGCGCCATCGGCATCCTCCGCGGCGTACGCCCCTCCAAGATCTACAAGTACCGCCGCGGTTACGGGGGCGAGCACGGATTCTGGATCGCGCGCGAGCACCGAGTGGCGCCGATGACCGTGGCGATCGGGACGCAGATCCCTCATGCCGTCGGTCTCGCATGGGCGGCCAAGACGAAAGGTGAGAACGTCGCGTCGCTCGTCTTCTTCGGGGACGGCGCCACCAGCGAGGGCGACTTCCACGAGGCCATGAACTTCGCCGCCGTCTTCAAGACCCCGACGATCTTCTTCTGCACCAACAACCAATGGGCCATCTCGACCCCCGTCTCGCGGCAGATGGCGACCGCGACGGTGGCGGAGAAAGCGGACGCCTACGGGATGCCGGGTGTGCGGATCGATGGATTCGACCCGCTCGCGTGCTGGAAAGCGACGTCCGACGCCCGCGCTCGGGCGGAGGCTGGTGACGGTCCAACCCTCATCGAAGCCTTCTGCTACCGGCTGGCGCCTCACGGCACGGCCGACGATCCCGGCCGCTATCGGGACGAGGGCTTGACCGAGGAGTGGAGACGCCTGGAGCCGCTGGGTCGTTTCGCCGACTACCTGATCCGCGGCGGCGTCCTCGACCGTTCGGGCGTCGACGCGATCCTCGCCGGGGCCAAAGAGCGGATCGCCGAGGCCGTGGTCGAGCTCGAAGAGGGCGACGCGCCTCCGCCCGACGTGCTGTTCGAGCACGTCTACGCGGGACCCGACCCGTGGACGTTCGCCGCCGCGCGTCAGGAGCTCGGCGACGCGTCCGGCGCGCCGTAGACGGCGAACGACCACACGAGATACGCAGCGAGGGTGCTCGTCACGTCGCCGACATCCGTCATCGGGTTGACCTCCGCGACGGCGAACCCGCTGCAGCGCGGCGCCAGCATCCGCACCGCATCGAGAGCCTGGCGCGACGTCAACCCGCCCGGCTCGTGCGCACCCGCACCGGGAGCGAACGCCGGGTCCACGGCATCGATGTCGAACGAGAAGACCACGTGGTCGGCACCGCGGATCCGCGTCGCGATCTTCGCCACCGCGTCGTGCGTGCCGAGCGAGTGGAACTCCGCGGCGGTCATCCGGCCGAGCCCGCTTTCCTTGGCGACCTCGTCCGACGATGGGAAGTTGAAGTTCCGCACGGCCACCTGCATCGACCGTTCCGGCGAGAGGCGCTCGAGCTCGAGGCACCTCCGCATCCCGCTCGACTGACTGTAGCGACCCTGCTCCCGACTCTCGTCGAGGAGATCGAGGTGAGCGTCGAAGTGGATGAGGGCGACCGACCCCTCGACCGCATCGTGGAAGCCGCGCACGGTTGCGAAGAGCTGCGAGTCGTCGCCGCCGACCACGATCGGCACGCTCCCCGAGCGGACCGAGTCAGAGACCGCCGCCGAGCAGAGGTCCAGAGACGTCACCAGGTCGTGCGGAACGACGTCGACGTCGCCGCGGTCGCGAAGTAGATCCGCCCCCACGTCGAGGATCCGGTCTTCTTCCGTCGAGAAGATGCGCCCCTCCTCGAGGCGCATCTTCATCCACGACAGAGCGGCCCGCACCTTCGCCGGCGCGTAGCGCGCCCCCGGCCATCCAAGGGTCGCGGCGCCGTCGAACGGAAAGCCCCAGAGGTCGCACCGACGCATCGCGGCATCGTAGAGGAGCCGGCGCTCGGGACTAGCATCGGCCGATGCGATGTCCGACTGGTTTCCTCTGGGGGGTTGCCACGAGCGCCCATCAGGTGGAGGGCGGGCAGACGAACGACTGGACCGAATGGGAGGCCCTGCCGGGACGCTGCTCCGAGCCGTCCGGGATCGCATGTGATCACTACCGGAGGTTCGACGACGACATCGCTCTCATCGCCGAGCTGGGCTTCAACACGTACCGGTTCTCGCTGGAGTGGTCGAGGATCGAGCCCGCCGAGGGTGAGTTCGATCACGGAGAGCTCGACCACTACCTGAGGATGGTCGAGTCGTGCCATAGGCACGGGATCAGGCCCTTCCCGACCTTCCACCACTTCACGAACCCGTTGTGGATCGCGCGCGACGGTGCCTGGGAGAACCCCCGCACGCCCGATCGGTTCGCGCGCTTCTGTGAGGTGGCCGCGAGACGCCTAGCCGGAAGCATCGATACCGCGCTCACCATCAACGAGCCGAACATGCCGCCGCTGCTCGGCTACGAACTCGGGTGGTTCCCCCCCGGCCTCCGGGACCGGGACGCCCGGGTTCGCGCGACGGAGCAGTTCGTCACCGCACACCACAAAGCGCGTGCCGCTATCCGCGACGTGGACTCGTCGCTCCGAGTCGGTTGGGCGGTCGCGATGACGGAATGGACCCCGGTGGACGGAGGCGAGATCACGCTCGATGAGATCCGCCGGCTGCGGGAAGACGTCTTCCTCGACGCATCCCGCGACGACGACTTCATCGGCGTCAACGTCTACACGCGGCACCGCGTATCGGCCGAAGGTGTCACGAACGTGGAGGACGGCGTCGAGCTGACGGCGATGGGCTACGAGTTCTGGCCCGACGCACTAGAGGCGGTCGTGCGCCGGACCGCGCTACGGCTACCGACCCTTCCGATCCTCGTCACCGAGAACGGGATCGCGACCGACGACGACTCGCGGCGCGCCGCCTTCGTCGAGGAGGCGCTGCGCGGCCTGACGCGCTGTCTCCGCGACGGGATCGACGTGCGCGGCTATCTGTATTGGACGGCGCTCGACAACTTCGAGTGGCATCACGGATACGGGCCGAAGTTCGGTCTCATCGCGGTCGACCGCGAGACGCAAGAGCGGAGACCGAAGCCCAGCGCTCGCTGGTTAGGCCGGCTGGCGGCCGGCGATGTGCTCCCGGAACCACTCGATCGTCCGCTGTAAACCCTCCTCGAGCGGTACGCGCGGCTCCCATCCGAGTCGCTCGCGAGCGCGGGTGATGTCGGGTCGACGTTGCTTCGGATCATCGTGCGGCAGAGCTTCGTGCACCAACCGAGAGGACGACCCCGTCAGCCTTATGACCAAGTGCGCGACCTCGCGGACCGTCCTCTCGTCAGGGTTCCCGAGGTTCACCGGATCGATCTCGGACGATGAGCGCAGGGACATGATGCCGTCGATCAGATCGTCTACGTAACAGAAGCTGCGCGTCTGCGAGCCGTCCCCGTAGATCGTCAGCGGCTCTCCCGTCAGCGCCTGCCGGACGAAGTTCGAGATCACACGTCCGTCTCCCGGGGCAAGTCGGGGGCCATACGTGTTGAAGATGCGGGCGATACGAACGTCGACATCGAAGGTCCTGCGGTAGGCACTCACGAGCGCCTCCGAGAACCGCTTCGCCTCGTCGTAGACAGCGCGCGGCCCGGTGGTCGACACGTTGCCGCGATACGACTCCGGCTGGGGCGACACCTCCGGATCCCCGTACACCTCGGAGGTCGACGTGAAGAGCAACACGGCGCGAGTCCGGCGGGCGAGCTCGAGCATGTTGCGAGTTCCGATGCTGCCGACGTCGAGCGTCTCGAGAGGATGCTCGAGATAGTGCGGCGGGCTCGCAGGTGACGCGAGATGGAAGATGTCGTCCACCGCGCCCAGGTTGGGAAGCGGCCGGCAGATGTCGTGGTCGACAAGAGCGAAGTCGCGGTGCCCGAGCAGATGCTCGATGTTGGTCCTGCGGCCGCTGAGGAAGTTATCGATGCACGTGACGCGGAAGCCGTCGGCGAGCAGCCGGTCGCAGAGGTGGGAGCCGAGGAATCCGGCTCCGCCCGTAACGACCGCATGTTTCACGGATGCACCGCCTTGCGGCCTACCGAGAGATATGTGACGCCGGCGCGCCTCATCTCCTCGGGATCGAAGAGATTCCGCCCATCCGCCACGATCGGGAACCGCAACGTTCGCCTGAAATCGTCGGGCGAAAGCCCCTGGATCTCATCCCAATCGGTAAGGATCACGGCGGCATGAGCGTCCTCCATCGCGTCCAGAGGCGCGCTCACGAACTCGACCTCAGGAGGAAGGATCTCCTTGGCCTTCGGCACCGCAACGGGGTCGTACGCCACCACCTGTGCCCCGTCGTCGAGGAGCGCCCGGATCACGCGGACCGAAGGCGCCTCGCGCATGTCGTCGGTGCCGGGCTTGAAGGACAGGCCGAGAACGGCGATCCGTTTCTCGTTGAAGTACCAGAGTTCCGAGCGCAGTTTGTCGAGGAGGCGTCGCGGTGCGCGTTCGTTGATCTTCTGCACCGCCCGCAGCAGGTCGAAGTCACCCACCAGGCGTTCGCCCAACGCGGCGAAGGCCGCCACATCCTTCGGGAAACACGAGCCGCCGTAGCCGATGCCCGCCCGCAGGAAACCGGAGCCGATCCGCGGATCGAGTCCCATGCCCTTCGCCACCACCTCGACGTCGGCACCTACCGCCTCGCAAAGCTCCGCCACCGCGTTGATGAACGAGATCTTCGTCGCGAGGAAGGCATTGCTCGCGTGCTTGATCATCTCTGCGGTGTACACGTCCGTGACGACCGTCTCGCACCCGGAGCGCTCCACGATGGGCTGGTAGACCCGTTCCAGTACCTCCGTCGCGCGCGGCGACGGTGAGCCCAACACGATGCGGTCGGGATGGAGTGTGTCGTGAACCGCGGACCCCTCGCGCAGGAACTCCGGATTGGAGGCGACGTCGAATTCGTCGTCCGTGAGCCGCCGGATCGTCCTGTAGATGCGCTCCCCCGTCCGCACCGGCACCGTGCTCTTCTCGACCAGCACGCGGTAATGCCCGTCACCGAGGTGGCGGGCCAGCTGCACCGCGAGCCCCTCGACCTGCGAGAGGTCGGCCTCACCCGACGAGAGCGACGGCGTACCGACACAGATGAAAACCGCATCCGCATCCCGAACGGCGTTGGCGAGGTCTCTGTCGAAGATGAGCCTCCCCGCGCTAGTGGCTTCGGCGACGACCTTCTCTAGACCCGGCTCGTAGAAGGGCATCTTTCCGCTCTCCAGGTCGTCGATGCGCTCAGGCCGAGCATCCACGCCGACCACGTCATGACCCACGTGCGCAAAGCACGCCGCGGAGACGAGACCGACATGACCCAGCCCGACGACGCCCAGCTTCACGATCCGCCTCCTTCGAACGCTTTGCGCACCGCGTTCAGCTCCCCTTCGACACCGCCGCCTCTTCGCTCGCACAAAAAGAACTCGTGAGCAGGATTCTGCACCACCTGGAGGCCGGCGCTTCTCACCATGGCTTCGACGCAAGCGCGGTTCGGGACCCACCAGTTGGTGTCATCACCTGCGAGCCGGTGCTCGACGAATGCCGCGCGCGGCCATCCTCCTTCGGTCAGCCGTGCGCGCTCGTCGATGTCTACGTCGTCGACCGGGCGCACAGACGGTTCGTCCTGGGGCATCGTGAGCGTCTGCAGGAGCAGCAGCCGTCCCACCTTCTCCGCCACCAGATCCAGCGCCAGCAGCGGGTAACGCAGGTGATACAGGACCCCCATGAAGAGGACCAGATCGAAGCGACCTTCGAGCCGGGCGAGGTCGTAGACGCTCATCTGACGGAAACTCACCTCGCCCGGAAGGTGGAACCGTTCCCGGGCCCATCGCGCCTGGCGCAGGTAGTGCTCGTCGTGATCGACGGCGAGCACTTGCGCTCCCCTGGCGGCCAGCCGGTACGTATAGAAGCCGGCGTTGCACCCGATGTCGAGCACGGTCCAGCCGGTGAGGTCGTCGGGTAACGCCGTCTTCACCTGCTCCCACTTGAAGTTGGGGAAGTCCCCGAGTGGATGATCCGGCGCCGTTTGGTGTCCGGAGGGGAGATGGAGATTATGGAACCACGGCCCGAGGCGCGCGATCTCGCGCCCGATCTCGTCGTCGCCCGCCGCCGTGCCGGTCGACTGCAACGTCTCGAGTGGCCGCGCAGAGGCGCGCGGCGATCCGGCCCCTTGAACCGCCTCCTCCAGTTGCACGACACGCACCTCCGCGGTGTGCTCGCCCAGAACCCGCCGCCGCGCGGCTTCGGCTATCTCCCGCCTGCGATCATCGTCTACCTCTTGCAGGTACTTCACAACGTCGTCCGCGTCGTGCGCCAGGAGGATCTCTTCGTCCGGCTTGAAGACCTCGTCGATCCCCGGCCACCCGTCGCTGATCACGGGCACGCCGCATGCCGCGGCTTCGAACAACCGGACGCTGGGTGAGTAGCCGGCGCGGATCATCTGCGTCCTCGTCACGTTCAACGTGAAGCGCTGACTACCGTAGAAGCCGGAATGCCGGGGCGGCGCGAGATGCGGGATGACCTCGACGTTCGGCGGCCACGCGTCCGCCGGATGATCCGGCCCCGCCACCACGAACCTCGCCTTCTCCATCCGGCGCGCCGGTTCGATCAGCAGACGCTCCACCGACGCAGCTCGATCGGCGCTGAACGTCCCGAGGTAGCCGAGTTCCCACACCTGGTCGACCCTCTCGGGCCGGTATCGCTCCGGGTCGACGAAGCACGGGAACCAGAGGGCGCGGCGGGCGCCGTAGCGCGATTCGAGGACGTCGAGCGTCGGCCCACCCGTGAACGAGAGATACAGGTCGAAACGCTCCACGAGACCGGCCGACAGATACTCCTCGTCGCCGGATCCCAGCTTCTCGAGCGTGACGGGCGTGTCGATGTCGAAGAACGTCGTGACTCCGCTCGCTTCCCGCAGGACCCACTCCGACACCTCGACCCCGTCGGGAACGTAGGAACCGATCATCACGAGATCCGCGGCGCCTACCTCCGAGCGAAACTTCGGGAGCTCATCGACCGCGCCATAAAGGCGGATCGACACGCCCGGGATCTCCGTGAGGTCGCGGTGCGAGGCGTACCAGGGGACGTCACGTTCGAGGAAGACGACCTCGTGACCTCGGTCGCGCAGCGCGTGAGCGAGAGCGCGGTAGTTGGTCGCGTGACCGTTCCCCCACGACGAGGTGATCGACAGGGGGAAGACGACTATCTTCACCGGCTCCGCCTCGCCAGGAGTTCGTCGAGGAGGGCCTCCACCTGCTCGGCGCGCCGTCCATACGTGTGCTCGCGGCAGATCCGCCGGCGAGCCGCCTCTCCGATCATCTGCGCGCTCTCTCTATCGAGCGTAGCGAGATGCTTCGCCACCTCTTCCCCGTCGGCCGCGACCAGCACCTCTCGCCCCGGCTCTAGGAACAGCTCAATGCCCTCCCATGCATCCGTTATCAGACACGCCCCGGCGCCGGCAGCCTCGAACACCCGCGTCGCAGGCGAATACCCGTTCGCCGCCATCGACTCTCGGCTCACGTTGAGGACGGCGAGAGGTGAACAGTTGAACGCGTTATGACGGTCGGGCGCGACATGCCCGACATACGCGACGTTGCCGGGGAGCGACGCCGGGTCCCACCCCGCTCCGCCCAACAAGAACCGGCGGTCGGGCACGCTGCGTGCAGCGTCGAAGAAGAATCGGTCGACACGCGCCTCCCGGTCGGGAAGGCGGTTCCCCAGGAAAGCCAGATCGGCGACGAGATCCGGGTCGCGTTCAACGGGGAAGTGCGTGTCCGGATCGAGAGCGTTGTAGACGGGATCGCAGGAGCGCGCGCCGAGCGCCGTGTAACGGTCGACGACCGGATCGCCGCCACCGTAGGTGAAGACGGCGTCGAACTCCGGGACGAGCGTACGGAGCGGATCCGAATCCGAACGCTCCATGCGCCCGAGGGTGGCCGGGGCATCCACATCCCAAAAGATGACGACGCTGCCGTCGGAATGTGTCT
>DATLFS010000010.1:0-8490 GCA_035540935.1 Actinomycetota bacterium | reverse complement strand
CACCCGCGCGGCCGCGTCGCAAGGCGAGGACCACGACCACGATCAACCCGGCCGCGATGAAACGCACGCCGGCGGTCAGCAGCGGCGGCAGGGTCTCGACCGTGACCCGGATGGCGAGATAGGTGGATCCCCACACGATGTAGACGGTCCATAGGGCGAGCCACACCAGCCACCGGGGTGCATCCTTGCTTTCAGATCGCGAGATGGTCATGTGGAGGCGAACCTCCCCCGGCATCGGCGGATTCCACACCCCGCGCGATCCCCAAGAATCGAAGGTCGACCGGGGCAGAAGGTGTCCCGCAGCGGCATTCGGCCGAAAGAACGAAGGGCGCTCAAAAGTTCTCCAGGGACGCGGAACGCCGGCTCGACGTCTCGAAGAAGCGGAAAAGTCCATACGCGCCTGCTGCGTAGATTGCTCCCACGAGAGCTTCGGCCCGCACGAGTCCGGAGACGCCGGCCAGCGAGCCGCCGGACGCGATCTCTCTCGCGGCTGCGATGCCGTGCGTCAACGGAAGTGACCGGCCGATCGCCTGCATCCAACCGGGCAGCTCCTCCAGGGGGACGTTGACCCCGCAGAACAAGAGCATCACGAAGTAGGCCAGGTTCGAGACGAAGAAGACGTCCCGCATCCGCAGCCCTATGGCACCCAGCAACATCCCGAAGCCGGTGCAGGAGACGACGGTGATGAGGACGACGATGGCCAGCGACGGCAAGGCGCTCGCGGCGAGGTCGAAGTCGAGGAAGACGGCGCCGACGGCGAAACCGAACACCGACACGAACAGACCGTTCGCGATCACCGGAAAGGTTCGGCCCAGGAACAGTGCGGCGCGGTTCGCGGGGGTTGCGAGGAGAGAGGCGAGCGTGCCGAAGTAGCGCTCGTTCGCCAGCGTCATCGTCGCGCCGTAGATGCTCGACATCGAGCAGACCTGCACCGCGTTGCCGACGACGAAGAACGTGTCGTCGCGCAACCCCGAGAAACGCCCCAGGTACGAGAAGAACAGGATCTGGAAGAGCGGCCCACCGAGCATCGTGGGGATGTAGATAGACGGCCGGATCCAGTTGAAGAGGGCGCGGTAGGCGATGACGCCTCCGACGAAGAACGTCCGGAGGAACGCCACCGGCGGCGACGACTGCGGCAGCCCGACCGGCGACGCGCTCATGTCAGCGCCAACGTCGCACGCTCGCGCGACAGCCGTTCGAACTGCTTGATCGCGATAGCGCCCAAGCCGAGGTACAAGGCGCTCAACGCGAGCGTCGCCCCGATCGCAGGCAGGGGATCACCGCCGAGCGCGGCGGTGCGGATCGCCTTGATCCCCCATGTAGGCGCCAGGAACCAGCCGATCGGCGCCACCCAGCCCGGCAGCAACGACACCGGCACCAGCAACCCGGTCACCAGCCAGACGGGGTACTCAAGCAGGTTGCTCAGCGCGTTCGCGTGCCGGTAGAGGACGAAGGTGGTGGCGAGCACGAGGCCGAGCAACCCGAGGCCGAGGATCGTCACCGGGATGGCGATCACGAAGAGAAGTGGATGCGCCACGTCGAGCGGGACCCCGAAGAAGATGCTCCCCCACAGCAACGTCGCGCCGATCGCGTAGATGCCGATGCTCGACGTGGCGAGCGTCGAGCCGAGGAGCACGAACACGAGACCCGCCGGGGCCGCCACCAAGAGCTCGAGCGTCCCCTGGTACCTCTCCCACTGGATCAGACCGCCGGATCCGAAAAGCGTTGCCGACCAGATGCCCATCAGCCCCGCGCCGAGCGCCGTGTAAAGGAGCGTTCCGCTCCTTCCGCCGGCTTCGACCATGAAGAAGGCGATCGTGGCGAAGATGACGGGCTGCAGGATCGAAACGAGCACGAAGAAGCTCGAATGCGTCAGCTCCTTCATCGAGACCAGCCAGCCGGTCCTGACGACGCGCAGGCCGTGCGCGACGGTCACCGCGCCTCATCCTCGACGAGGGCGACGTATGCATCCTCCAGCGTCGGTTCCCGCGCCGACACGCGCCCCACGCGCGCCCCGTCGAGGTGTGCGAGGAGGGTCTGCGTGAGCTCCAGCCCCTTCGCCGACTGCACCGACACGACCTGCATCTGGTCGCGCGCCTCCACGGCCACCGAGTCGACGCCGGGCAGGGCTCGCAGAGCTTCCAAAGCGCGCTCCTCGACCCCGTACGCCTCTAGCTCTACGACCGTCCGGTCGGCGACGATCCGCTTCAGATCGCTCGGGGTGCCGGATGCGACTATCTCTCCGCGCGCGATCACCGCGATCCGGTCGCACAGGGTGTCGGCCTCGAACATGTAGTGGGTCGTCAGCAACACGGTCTTTCCCGCCGCCGTCAGCGACGCGATCGTGGAGCGGAGTTCCCGCGCGCCGACGGGATCCACACCGATCGTCGGCTCGTCGAGGAAAACGACCGGTGGGTCGTGCAGCAGACCGCGAGCGATGTGCAGCCTCTGCCGCATCCCGCGCGAATAACCCTCGACCCGCTCCTTCTCGCGGTCGGTGAGGCCGACGAGGTCCAGCAACTCCGCGATCCGGCGGCGGATCAGCCGCCCTTCTACGCCGTACAGCTCCGCGAAATAGCGGAGGTTGTCGAACGCGCTGAGCCGCTCGTAGAGACCTCTGTCGCCGCCGAAGACGTAGCCGATCTTGGAGCGCACGACCCGCGCGTCGTCGACCACGTCGTGGCCCAGTACGCGAGCGCGGCCGGACGTCGGTATGAGCAGCGTGATGAGCATCTTGATCGTCGTCGTCTTCCCCGCGCCGTTCGGGCCGAGCAGCCCGAACAGCTCGCCCTGCCCGATCGCGAAGGACACGCCCCGCACCGCCTCGACCTCCAGCGGACGCCGGCGGACCGCGCCGGTGGTGGTCCGGTAGACGCGGCGCAGGCTCTCGGCTTCGACGACGCTCACCCCCTCACGATAGAGGAGCAGGATGTAATGGGTCAACTTGCTTTCACCCATTACAACTGTCGGATGCCCGACGCGCGGCCGTAGCCTGGGCCGATGCTCGAGGCGCGGAGGAACTACCGGACGGCGGTCGAGTGGGTGCACTCGGCCCGGCCGCGAGGGGTGCATCCCGGCCGGTTCGCCGTGCGCGCTTTCGGCGGCGCGCTGGCCGCGGGCGTGGGATTCATGGCGATCCTCGCGGTGCTGGCGCCCGGGACCTTCGGCCGCCGCCGGGTGCCGCTCGACGATCCCCGCGGACTCGTGCTCCTGGCGATCCTCACCGCCGTCGCGCTGATCGCTCTCCTGGCGGGACGGCGGCTCGTATGGCTCGCGGCGAGGGTGCGCGAGCCGCTCATCAGGCCGCTCCGAGACCATGCCGCGTTCGACGGGATCGCGGCCGCGGTCGAGGCGTGTCCCGCGCCGCTTCAGGTCCGGTTCGCGCTGGCCTGGGTCTGGTTGCCGGTGGCGGCCGCGGTGGCCGGCGGAACCTTCGCCTTCTCCACCGCGTACTTCGTCGTCGACGCGGTCCTGAGCCGTGGCCAGATCGGCCCGGGGCAGGCGCTGCTCCTCGCCATCAACGCGCTGGCGGGGCTCCTCGTCTTTCGGTCGGCGGCATTCCGCCTGTCGACGTGGAGGATCGCGGCGAGCGCGTATCGCGACGCGACGGGCCGCTACGCCGGCTGACCGAAGAGAGCCTCCTCGGCGGCCGCCCAGAGGCGTGCCGCGCCATCGCGGAGGACGTCGGCCGCCGGCAGCCCCGTGGCGTCCTCCACCTCCGCCGCGGCGCGCGCCGCGGCGTCGTCGTCGAGCCCGCCGCAATTGAGCGCGACACAGGCGACGCGGGCGGGACGGACGGCGGAGGCAAGCTGCTCGTAGGTGCTCACCATCTCGGCGAGGGGCGGGAGCTGCGTGTAGGGGGGCTCCTCGATCGCGGTCCTCCCCGCTTGGTGCACGAAGACCATGACCTCGGGCGCGGAGCCGTGAAGGAGTCCGAGCGTCACGCCCGAGTAGGCCGGATGCCACAGGCTCCCCTGCCCCTCCACGATCAGCACATCCGCCTCCGGGTCGGCCTCGGCGACGAGCCGCTCGGCCGCGCCGGCGACGAAGTCCGAGATCACCCGGTCGACGGCGATGCCCTTGCCGGCGATGAGGATCCCGGTCTGGCCGGTCGCTACGAACTCGCTGCGACGTCCGGACCGCTCGGCCGCGTCCCGCAGCTCGAGCGCGGCCGTCATCTTCCCGACGGCACAGTCGCTGCCCACGGTGAGAACGACGCGCGACGCGGAGTCGAGGTTCCTCCCGGCGAAGAGAGGGATGTCGGCGGGCGGATCGCGCACGTCCCAGAGGGTGGCCCCGCGCTGCTCCGCGAGCCGGACGAGTTCCTCGTCGTCGCGCAGGAAGGTGTGAAGCCCGTTGGCGATCTCGAGTCCGGCCTCGATGGCTTCGATGACCATCCGCCGCCAGTGCTGCGGGATCCAACCGCCCGGTGTCGCGACCCCCAGCAGCAGCGAGGTCGGCCGGTATCGCAGACCCTCCTCCACGCTTGCCACGATCGGCGCGCGCCGGTGCAGCCCGGGAGCGACGTCCCCCAGGTCTCGTCCCGCGTGCTCCGAGTCGATGACGGCCGCTATGTCGTCGCGGGCGTAGCGCAGCACGCCGTGCGCGGTCTTGGCGTTCCTCGCGGTGAGGTAGCCGTCGGTGAGGACGAGCCACGAGCGCTTCCGGTCGCTCACGGCGTCTCCGAGATGCCGAGGCCCGGTCCGTCGGGAAGGATCAGGCGCCCGCGTTCGTAAGCGACGCCGGGATAGGGATCGGCGGCGAGCAGCAACGGCCCATCGAGATCCACGAAGTCACAGAGCGACGCGACGGAGGCTCCGGCGGTCGCGGCTATCCCGGACTCGAGGTCGCAGCCGATCATCACCCCCATCCCGTGGGCCCGCGCCGTAGCGGCGGCCTTCACGAGGGGGCGGATCCCGCCCGCCTTGCGGAGCTTCAGGTTCACGCCGTCTACACAGCCGGCGAGCGCCGCGACGTCGTCGGCGGTGCCGGCGTCCTCGTCCGCGTAGATCGCGATCGGCGAAGCCTCCTTCACGGCGCGCAGCTCCCCGTGCGAGCCGCGCGGGAGGGGCTGCTCGCAGAGCTCGATGCCGAGCGGCGCGAGCAGGCGGAGCCGCTCGACGGCCTCGTCCGCCGTCCACCCCTCGTTCGCGTCGATCCGCAACGCACCGCCGTATACCTCTCGCACCCGCGCCACGGCGTCGACGTCGCCGTCGAACCCGACCTTCAGCTTCAGCCCCGGGTGATCCTGCAGCGCCCGCGCCTTCTCGACCATCGCCCCCGGGTCGTCGATCGCCACCGTCACGGAGGTGAAGGGCAGCGGCCTCTCGGCCAAACCGACGAGTTGCGCCACCGAGATCCCTGCGAGGCGGGCGGCCAGGTCGTGGAGCGCGATGTCGAGTGCCGCCCGAGCCGAACCGGGAGGAAGGAGGTCCTCGACCCCCTCCAGATCGAAGGGCGAGGCGAGAGCAGCGTCGAGATCCAGCTCCGAGAGCTGGGCCACGACCGACTCCGTGGTTTCCCCCCAACGCGCGGCCGGGCCCGCCTCACCGACGCCGCTCTCCCCGCCGTAGGAGACGACCGCGAAGACGTTCTCGGCGACGTCCCACGTCTCTACCGCGATCCGGAAGGTCTCCGCGAGGGCGAGCTCCTGCGGAACGACCTTGAGGGAGAACCTATCCATCCGAGCGACCATAATGGAGGCATGAACAAAAACACCTTCAAGACCGCAGCACTCCTCGCCGCCCTCGGCGCGCTCATGATCGGGATCGGCAGCTTCTGGGGCGCCCAAGGCGCGACGATCGGGCTGATCGTGGGACTCGTCTTCACCGGCGGGTCTTACTGGTTCAGCGACAAGATCGCGATCGCCGCCTCTCGCGCCAAGCCGGTGAGCGAGGCGGAGGCGCCGGAGTATTACCGCGTCGTCCGCGAGCTGAGTCAGTCGGCGGGCATACCCATGCCCCGTCTCTACATCACGCCCGATACGCAACCCAACGCGTTCGCCACCGGCCGCAACCCGAAGAACGCCGCGGTGGCGGTGACGCGAGGTCTCCTCGACGTCTGCGACGCGTACGAGCTGCGCGGCGTTCTCGCCCACGAGCTGGCGCACGTGAAGCATCGCGACATCCTGATCTCTTCGGTCGCCGCGGCCGTCGCGATGGCCATCATGTTCATCGCGAGGATGGCGATGTGGGGCGCGATCTTCGGCGGTGGCGGTCGCGACAACAACCGGGGCGGCAACGTCATCGGGCTCCTGGCGATGATGATCCTGGCTCCGCTCGCCGCGATGCTCATCCAGGCGGCGATCTCCCGCTCGCGCGAGTTCGAGGCCGACCGAGAGGGAGCGCGCATCGCCGGCGGCGGCGAAGGACTCGCCCGTGCCCTCGAGAAGCTGGAAGCGGCGGCGAAACGTGTGCCGATGAATGCGCATCCCGCCATGGAGCAGGCCTACATCGTCAGCCCCTTCGGCGGGCGTCGGAGCGCGGCGAACTTCGCCAACCTGTTCTCGACGCATCCGCCGGCCCAGGAGCGGATCCGCCGGCTCCGCAGCCCGAACCTGATCTGACGCTCAGAGCAGCTTGAGCTGCTCGTTCTGGAGCGAGATCTTCTGACGCCGCACGCGTTCGAGCGCGTCGCTGCGCCTGCGCTCGAAGCGGGCACGGGCCGCTCCGGTTGCGGCGACGCGACGCCGGCGAGGACGCGCCTCCGCCAGGATCTCTTTCACCCGCGCGCCGAAGTCACGGCGCGCCGTCGGTGCCGCGTATGCGCGCCCCTTGTAGATGTCCTCGTAGCGGGGCACGAGCTCGGGGAACTCACCGCTCAACCACTCCATGTAGACCTGCTTCACGCCGGGACGGAGGTGCAGGAGGATCGGCGTCACCGTCTGCGCGCCGGCATCGAACGCCGCCTCGACCACCGCCTTCAGTTGGTCGCGCCCGTCAGAGATCCCGGGCAACACCGGAGCGACGAGCACGTTGCACGGGATCCCCGCGGCGTTCAGCGTCGCGACCGCCTCCAGACGCTTGCGCGGATGCGGGGTCCCCGGTTCGCTCTTGCGCCACACGTCGTCGTCGAGCGTGCCGACGGAGAAGGCGGTGGCCACTTCGGTCACGCTCGCCGCCTCTTGCAGGAGGTCGAGGTCACGCAGGATGAGCGTTCCCTTCGTCAAGATGGAGAACGGATTCCCGACCTCTAGCAGCGTCTCGATGATCCGGCGCGTCAGCCGGTACTTGCCCTCGGCGCGTTGATACGGGTCGGTCGCGGTTCCCATCGCGATCGGCTCGCCCGTCCACCGCGGGGCGCGCAGTTCCTTGTGAAGCAGCTCGGCGGCGTTGACCTTGACGACGATCTTCGTCTCGAAATCGCGGCCCGCGTCCATCTCGAGATAGGTGTGGGTGGAGCGAGCGAAACAGTAGGTGCACGCGTGAGAGCACCCTCGGTAGGCGTTGATCGTCCAGTTGAACGGCAGCGAGCCGCCCGGGACGTGGTTGATGATGGACTTCGCCTCGACCTCGATGAACTCGATCCCGCGGAAATGCGGGGTGTCGAAGGTCCGCCGGCGCAGCTCGAAGAGCCGGTCACCGCTCATGGGGCCCATCATAGAACATATGTTCGATAGTGCGCAACGCCCGGGGTCTGGGTACGGCCGCAGCCATGGCCGACCGGCACCTCGCGATCCTCGACATCGACGGCACCCTCGTCGACACGAACTATCACCACGCCCTCGCCTGGTACCGGGCCTTCCGCCGGGAGGGCGTGACGATCCCGGTGTGGCGGATCCACCGGCACATGGGCATGGGGGGCGACCACCTCGTCGCGGCGCTCACCACTGAGGAGACGGAGGAACGGATCGGCGAAGCGGTACGCGACGCGGAGAAAGAGGAGTACCAGGCGCTGATCGACGAGGTGGCGCCGATGCCCGGCGCGGCCGACTTCGTCCGCGCGCTCAAGAACCGAGGCCATCGAGTCGTCCTCGCCTCGTCGGCCAAGGCGGACGAGGTAGAGCACTACCTCGACCAGCTCGGTGTGCGTGACGAGGTGGACGGCTGGACGACGTCCGCCGACGTCGAAGCGACCAAGCCCGATCCAGACCTGGTGACCGCGGCGATGGACAAGGTCGAGCATGCGCGCGCGTTCATGGTCGGAGACTCGGTTTACGACTGCGAGGCGGCACGGCGCGCCGGAGTAACGGCGATCGGGGTTCTGACGGGGGGGTACGGGGCGGAGGAGCTCGAGCGCGCGGGAGCGAAGGTCGTGTTCGAATCCATCCTCGAGCTCATGGAGCGGCTGGACGACACGCCGCTCGAGTAGCGCCTCACCCGAGCAGCTCGTCCGTCCGCTGCTCCGCCGCCTCGGCTTCCGACTCCGCCTTCTCGGCCGCTTCGACCGCACGCGCGGCGGCGCGCCGAGCACTTCGCGCCCGCGCCTCCGCTTCGTCCGCCTCTCGCTCCAATCGAAGCGCCTTCCGGCGCGCCTCGCGCGCCTTCTCCA
>DATLFS010000009.1:0-12908 GCA_035540935.1 Actinomycetota bacterium | reverse complement strand
CCCTCGCGGCGGTACGGGCGGTCACCCCGCCCGTCGGGCCGACGCCGACCCCCACCCCCACGTCGACCGCGACGCAGGAACCGGCGGTAGCGACGTCGCTCGACTTCTCCGAGACGTCCGCCTCCTCGGGCGAGTTCTCCGACACCGCCACGGTCGCCGCCCGTCTCACGACCTCCGGCGGCACTCCCCTCTCCGGCAGAGAGGTGAGCTTCACCCTCTACGGAGCAGAGGTGCAACAGGTGAAGGGGACGACCGACGCCTCGGGTGTCGCAACGGCCGACCTCGACCTGCGGGACAAGCCTGGTGGTTATCAGCTGACCGCCCACTACGCCGGCACAGCGGGTGTGGAAGAGGCCGCCACGGAGTCCACAGTCTTCAACGTGACCCGCGACGACTCCGCCCTTTCGGTCACGATGACCGGCAAGGGCAACAAGAGAGTCCTGACGGCAACGCTGACCGATGCGGACGGTTCGGACGGCCCTCTCGCAGGTCGAACGATCTACTTCCGCGCCAACGGCAACCTGGTCGGTGAGGCGAAGACGAACGATGATGGCGTCGCAACCTTCGACCTGCCCGCGGGCAAGAGCGGCAATCCGCCCTACGAGGCACGCTTCCACGGCGACGACTACTTCCGGTCGTCGTCCGCCTCCGCCTGAGAGAGACGTGCGATGAGGCCCCCGCTCCGGCGGGGGCCTCATCGCGTCAGGTAGACGTGACGCTCATCGACCCGTCGGGAGGGTTCTGGACCACGCCGATCATGTGTCCTTCGGGGTCGTGGAAGAGCCCGATCACGAGCCCCTCCATGACCTCGTCGGGGCCCATCATCCGGCTGCCGCCCAGCTTCTCGGCCTGATCCAGGGCCGCGCCGACGTCGTCGACGGCGATGTAGAAGGTCACATGGCCCGGGTACTCCTCCGACGGACCTCGGCCGACACCGCCGCCGATGCCCACGCCGTCCGGCCCCAGGTTCTCCTCGCGCGCCACCACGCCGTAGTCCATCGGGTTGTCCGTGTCGAAGTTCCAGTCGAACAGCTCCGAATAGAACGCTTGCAACTTCTTCGCGTCGCGCCCGACGATCTCGAAATGGACCACCGGTGCACCCATCGCTCCTCCTTCTTCTCGCCCGACGACATCGGTTCGACCGCGTTCGACGGCCGATCTCATCGGTCGCCGGCGAACGCGGCGCATCCGCCGCTCGTCTCTTCTTCGACCTATGATGCTCGGTGGTGAGGAGGGAGCGACCATGCGACGCGTTCTGCTGGTAGCGGGTTCCGTCCTGACGACGATCTGTCTCGCCGCCGCGCCTGCGTCCGCGGGAGGGTGGTGGAACCACATCGGCGTGGACGGTCAGCCCTTCGGCATCGGCGAATCCGTGTCGCTGACGGTGCGCGACGTGTGGTTCCCCGATCTGAAAGAAGCGCACGCGGCGCGCGACGTTCCCTACTACGCCTATCTCGTGGAGGCGTTCGACGAGAAGGCGCTCGAGCGAGCTATGTCACGGCCCGACCCTGAGCCATGGTGGGAGCCGAGCGGCCGGGTCTTCAGGATCGGCGACGTCTCCCTCACCGGCTGGGACTCGAACATCGCCCGCGCCCGCGTGCAGATGACGGTTCCCGAGGTCGAGCCGGGTTCGTACGCGCTGATGCTCTGTGACGCCGGCTGCCGCACGCCGCTCGGCAACATCGTTCCCGCGCCGGTGCGTGTGACGCAGGACGTTCTCGCGGCGCAAACGGCCCGGCGCCTCGACCGCGTCCGGGACAGGCTCCGGTTCCAGCTCGCCCGCATCCGCCACGACCTCCGAGAGGCGCGCGGCGATCTAGAGGCGGCGACGACGACAGCGGACTCCACGTCCCCCCGCACGCCCGAGGCGGTGCCCGACTCGGCCCCGCCCGTCCCCTGGCCAGCGTTCGCAGGGTGGTTCTTCGCGGGTGTGGCTACCGCCGCCCTCCTGGGCGCCGTGCTCCACAGGCGCTTCCGGGTCATCTCGGTCCCCCGGGACGCGCGCGATCTCGTGGACGCGCCGCGGGAACCAGAACCCAGCCGCAAAGGCTGAGGAGAATCAGGCGGGTTTCAGCGGCGCCAGCGAGAGGTCCAGTCGCTTCTGACCTCCGGCGGCGGGAAAGTTGATCGTCGCCTCCATCCCGACCGCGCTCCGGCTGATGTCGAGGATCGTGCCGCGCCCCCAGCGGGCGTGTTCGACCTCCATGCCGATCCGGAACGCGCTGGGATCGGTTCTGGGACGCCGCGGCGCGCCGGGCGTTCCCGCCGGGCGCGCGGGGGACGCGCTCCCACGCTCACCTGCGAGGTGCACGAGGTCCTCCGGTATCTCGGCGAGGAACCGGCTCGCCGGGTTGTAGTTCACGCTCCCCCAGAGGCTCCGGCTCCAGGCGTGAACGAGGTAGAGACGCTCCATGGCCCGGGTGATGCCGACGTAGCAGAGGCGGCGCTCCTCCTCGAGCTGATCGGGCTCCGTCAGCGAGCGGATGTGAGGGAAGACCCCCTCCTCCATCCCCAGGATGAACACGACCGGGAACTCGAGCCCCTTGGCGTTGTGCAGGGTCATCAGCGTGACGCCCTGCTCTTCGCCCTCGACCTGATCGGTGTCGGTGATCAGCGCGATCCGCTCGAGGAAATCGACGAGCGTGCCGTCGACGTTCGACTCGTCGTATTCACGGGCGACGCCTTGAAGCTCCTTGAGGTTCTCCTGCCGCGAGAGAGCCTCGAAGGTTCTCTCGGCGACCAGCTCGTCCATCAGACCGGTCGCGGTCCACACCATCTCCACGATCTCGGCCACCGGCTGCCTCTCCTCCGCCGCACTCCGCACGAAGTTGAAGATGCGCGCGCACTCGAGGACCCCGCCGAGCGCGCGCTTCGGGATGCCCGGCACCTCCTCCGCGCTTCCGAAGACCTCGCCCAAGGGGACGCCTGCGGCACGTGCATGCGCCTGGAGCTTGGCGAGGCTCGAATCGCCGATGCCCCGGCGCGGTGCCTGTGCGGCACGCGCCACGCTGACACCGTCCGCGGGGTTCATCGCGGCGCGCAGCCACGCGAGGAGATCTTTGATCTCTCTGCGGTCGTAGAAGCCGACGCCTCCGACGAGCTTGTAGGGCAACTCGCTCTGCGAGAACACCTCCTCGAGAACGCGGCTCTGGGCGTTCGTCCGGTAGAAGACGGCGACCTCCCCCAAGGAGCGGCCGTGATCGCGAAGCCGCGCTATCTCGGTCGCGACCCAGGCGGCCTCGTCGTGCTCGTTCTGGGCGCGGTAGCGAACCACCGGGTCGCCCTGAGGCAGGTCCGTCCACAGCTCCTTCGGCTTGCGCATGACGTTGTGCTCGATGACTGCGTTCGCCGCAGCGAGGATCGTCTTCGTCGACCGGTAGTTCTGCTCGAGCGTCACCACCCGTGCGTCGGGCCAGTCGCGCTCGAAGTCGAGGAGATTCTTGATCGTCGCACCGCGGAACGCGTAGATGCCTTGATCGGCGTCGCCGACGACGAAGATGTTGCGCCACCTCCCTGCGATCAACGTCGCGAGGCGCGCTTGCGCGAAGTTGGTGTCCTGGAACTCGTCGACGAGCACGTGCTGGAAGCGGCGCTGGTAATAGTCGAGAACGTCGTCGAATCGGTCGAACAGCTCCACCGTGCGCATGATCAGGTCGTCGAAATCCATCGCGCCGTTCTCCTCGAGGCGGCGCTGATACTCCGCATACACACGGGCGACGACCCGCTCCCAGGGACCGGCGGCGAAATCAGCGTAGATGCCGGGAGAGACCAACCTGTTCTTCGCGTCGGACACGGCGGCGAGCGCAGCGCGCGGCGGCATCCTCTTCGGATCGATGTCGAGCTCCTTGAGGCATAGCTTCACGAGCCGTTCGGAGTCACTGCCGTCGTAGATCGAGAAAGAGCGCGGCATGCCGAGCCGGTCCGCGTCACGCCGGAGGATCTTCACGCAGGCGGAGTGGAAGGTGGAGACCCACATGTTTTCGCCGATCGGTCCGACGAGATCGACGACCCTCCGCTTCATCTCGCCGGCTGCCTTGTTCGTGAACGTGATCGCGAGGATCGAGTGGGGGGAGACGCCTTGCTCGACGAGATGCGCTATCCGGTGCGTCAGGACGCGCGTCTTGCCCGAGCCGGCTCCGGCCACGACGAGCACGGGGCCCGCGTCGTGCCGCACCGCCTCGAGCTGGACGGGGTTGAGGGAGAGGGCGTAGTCCGGATCCACGGAGCCATTATCGAGCCCCGCCGCCTCCCTCCCGGCTGGGCCGCCGGGCCGCGACCACAGCCGTGACCGTGGTCGACGCGACGACGGCACCGAGGAAGGGGCCGAGGGCGGGGATCGCTTCCGGGAAGGTCGCCGCGGCCGGGCCGCCGGCGACGAGCGCGCCGCCGACACCGGCCGCGCAGCCCGCCAGTGCCGCGGCACCGCCGGTGCGGCGCCAGAAGCCGAGCAGGACCGGCCCCGCCGCGGTCGCGCACAGCAGGTCGGCGACGAGGAACAAGCGCAGCACCGAGTGGCCCTGGAACGCGACCAGCACGGCGGGGACCATGATCAGGATCGAAGCGACTCGTACGCCCGCCAGCGAAAGCGACCGGCGCTCCGTCGCGACCAGCGATGCAAGGGCGTTCTCGAGCGTGTCCACCGACGAGGCGACGAGCGCGACGCCGAGCGCGAGCACGGCGGCTCCGACCCATCCGGGCAACGTCGCCACGAGCGCAAAGAAGGGCGCGGGCGGCGACCCCATTTCGACGCCGCGGGTCATCGCCACGAGGCCGAACGCCCCCACGACCGCGACCACCGCGAAAGCTGAGAACATCCCTATCCACGCCCCGCGGACGAGCGCGGCCTCGTCGGTGGCCGCCCACATGCGCTGCCAGTACCCCTGATGGAAGAGGTTCGCTGCCACCACGGCGACGATGAGCGTCAGCGCGACCTGGAACGAAGCCGCGCCGCCGCCCCACAGGCCACCGGCCGGAGAGTTGCCGGGGCCGGTGCCGGCGACTACGGCGGCGAGGGCGAGCGCGACGAGCACCACGATCATCCAGGCCTGCCAGCCATCCGTCCGCAGGCTCGCCGGGAGACCGCGGGCGGTCGTGTAGGCAAGCGTGACGACGGCGGTCGCCGCGATGGCCGCGCGACCGTCGATGCCGCCGACGATCGTCGCCACGGCTCCGACGGCCGTCAACTCCGCGATGACGAAGACGACCATGTAGAGCACCGACAGGATCACGACGTAGAGATGCACGGCGCGCCCGAAGCGTGCGCGCACGAACTCGTTCAGCCCGTGGCCGTGGGGCAGGCGCCGCCGCACCGCCGGACCGATCAGCGCGAAGACCGCGTAGGGACATGCGGCCGCGAGCGCATATCCGGCGAGGCCGATCCCGCCGGCGAGCGCCGCCACCTCCGGGGGAGCGAAGAGGATCCACGCGCCGAGCCCCGAGGCGAAGAAGGAGAGTCCCAACGAAGCCGGGCGCTGGGTACCACGCGCCGTCACGTAGTCGTCGACCCCGGCTCCGCCTCGCGTTCGAAGGCCGACCGCGAGAAGCACGAGGAGCGTGAGCGCGATGACGGCGTAAGCCGCCGCATCGGAAACCAAAGGAGCCTCCTCCCTTCGCCGGCGTTACCCGGATCAGGTTCATGCGGTCGGCGGCGCGTCTTGCCGCCCTCTCAGCCCGATAGCTCGAGCTCCCGCGGATACGACGAGGAGGCTACCGCCGAAGCAGCCGGCGCGCCGCGGCGCGCTCGGGCGGAGTGAGCCCGGCGAGGAGATAGACCACGGTGTAGGCCCCGAGCCCGGTGAGGCCGGTCAGCACGACGCCCAGCGTGCCCCGGCCGGCCGGCTGCACCGCCAGCATCGCCGCCGCGGCGGCTGCGGCCGGTGCGATCAAGCGAAGGTAGGACCGATCGTAGGGCTGGATCCCGACCAGCCGCTTGACGAGCGCGAGGCGCACGGTGTTCGCCGTCGCGAACGTCACCGCGTTGGCCATCGCCGCCCCTTCGATCCCGTAGCGCGGGCAGAGCGCGAAGGCGAGCGCCAGGTCGAGCGTCAACGCGCCGAGGTAGACCGCCAGATCCCACCCGGTCCGGCCCGCCATGATCAGGACGAAACCGGCGCTTCCGGTGGCGATGTTGACCAATTGCCCCGCCAGCAGGATGAGCAGCGCGGCGCCGCCGCCGCCGAACCCGGAGCCGAAGATACGAAGCACGTCCTCGGGAGCCACCGCGATCAACAGGAACGCCGGCAGCGTCGCGGCCAGCGTCCAGCGCGTCAGGCTCTTGAACAAAGTGTCTAGGCGCCGGATCTCACCCCGGTTGTGAAGATCCGCGACGTAGGGACTGAACATCAGGTTGACACTCGTCAGGAACAGAACCACCACCTGGCCGGCCCGCAACGCGGCCGAGTAGACACCCACATCGGCGTCGGACACGTAGCGCGTGAGGACGAACAGGTCGGTCCAGAACAGCAGCTGTGAGAACAGGGCCGCCGGAGCACGCGGCCCTGCGTACCGGAACAAAGCCTTCATCTCCCCCGCGTCGGGGGCCTCCGCCGGCCACGTGCGGCTCTCGCGGCGCCAGCACCACCACGCCGCCGCCGCCGCCGCGGCCCAGGAGGCGGAGTAGGCGGCGACCGTCGCCCACTCCGACGGAGAGGCTCTCCAGGCGAACACCATGAGCGCGATCCAAAGGAGGGGCTGGCCCGCCCAGAAGACGTAGAGGGTGTATCGCATCATCTTCAGTCCGCGCGTCGCCGCCAGCCACACGTTCGTAAGCGCCACGAAAGGCAAGGCGACGGCCGCGGCTTCGACCGAGTAGCGGCTCCCCTGCGGATCGAGCGAGAAGACGCGGCGGATCTCGTCGGCACCGGCGATCGCCGCGAGCACGACCACGACGCTCGCGACGAACGCCACCTGCGCCGCACGGGCGACCCTGCCGCGGATGCGGTCGTAGCTCTCCCTTCCCGCGTCGACCGCGACGGTGCGCAGGACGGCCATGTCCATCCCCGCGCGGGTCGCGAACGACGCGACGAAGGCGGCCTGCGTGACGACCGTCACGACGCCGAAGCCCGAGGTCCCGAGGGTCCGGGAGATCAGAACCTGCGCGGCGAGGGTCGCGGCGGCGGCGATGCCTATCCCCAGCACGTTCTGCGAGGTGCCGGAGAGGATCTTGAGGAGGTCTGAGGAGCCTCGGCGCGCCGAGACCTCTACTCCCATTCGATGGTGCCGGGCGGCTTCGACGTGATGTCGTAAACCACGCGATTGACCCCCGGCACCTCGTTCACGATCCGGCTGGAGATGCGCTCGAGGAGGTCGTAGTCGAGGCGCGCCCAGTCGGCCGTCATAGCGTCCTCGCTCGTCACCGCCCGCAGGACGATCGGGTATCCGTAGGTGCGCTCGTCACCCATGACGCCGA
Organism: Actinomycetota bacterium; assembly: GCA_035540935.1. Lineage (GTDB taxonomy): Bacteria > Actinomycetota > CADDZG01 > CADDZG01 > WHSQ01 > DATLFS01. The sequence goes on along the minus strand of DATLFS010000009.1, from coordinate 5,500 downwards.
CCGACCTCACGGCGGGAAGCACGGCGAAGCTTTGCCAGATCTTCCGCAGCAGCCCCGCGCGCTTCATCTCCTGATAGACCACGTTGTCGGCTGCACGCAGCGTGTCGAGACGCTCGGGCGTGACGTCGCCGATGATTCGTACCGCGAGTCCCGGACCCGGGAACGGTTGCCGCCACACGATCTCCTCCGGCAGACCGAGTTCTTCACCGGCGCGCCTCACCTCGTCCTTGAACAGGTTCCGCAGGGGCTCGACCAGCTCGAAGTTCATGTCCTCCGGCAGACCGCCGACGTTGTGATGGCTCTTGATCTTCGCAGCGTCGCGAGTCCCCGACTCGATCACGTCCGGGTAGAGCGTGCCCTGGACGAGGAAACGCGCGTCCTCGATCTCGTCCCGGGCGACCTCCTCGAAGACGCGGATGAAGGTCTCGCCGATGATCTTCCTCTTGGCCTCCGGATCCGAGACACCGGCGAGGCGCTCGAGGAACCGATCGGAGGCCTTGACGTGGATCAGGTCGGTGCCGAGGTGGCGCCGGAAGGTCTCCTCTACCTGCTCCGCCTCGCCGGCGCGCAACAGACCGTGATCGACGAACACGCACGTGAGCTGATCGCCCACCGCACGGTGCACCAGAGCGGCCGCGACGGCCGAATCGACACCTCCGGACAGGCCGCAGACGACTCGAGCGTCCCCGACCTGCGCGCGGACCTGCTCGACGGCCGCCTCGATGATCGAGGTCATCGTCCACTGGGGGAGCAGGTCGCACGCGTCGTATAGGAAGTTCTTCAGGACCTCGACCCCCCGCGGCGTGTGCGCCACCTCGGGATGGAACTGCACGCCGTAGAAGCCGCGCTCCGGGTCCTCGAATGCCGCCACGGGCGCGGCCGGCGTGGAGGCGGTCACACGGAACCCGTCGGGGGGTCCGGTCACGGCGTCGTTGTGGCTCATCCACACCGTCTGGCGGCTCGGCAGTTCCCCGAACAAGATCGACTCCGGCGTGTTCACCTCGATCTCGGTCTTGCCGAACTCGGCGATGCCGGTGCGGGCCACCTCGCCGCCCAACGTCTTCGCCATGAGTTGCTGGCCGTAGCAGATGCCCAGGACCGGCACCCCGAGCTTGAAGACCTGGGGGTCGATATCGGGCGCGCCCGGCTGGTGAACGCTCTTCGGGCCGCCCGAAAGGATGATCCCGGCGGGGCGCCGGAGCGACAGCTCCTTGACCGGCACGTCGTGAGGCACGATCTCGGAGTAGACGTGGCATTCGCGTACACGGCGGGCGATGAGCTGAGCGTACTGCGCGCCGAAATCGATCACCAGAACCGTGTCCATGATTCAGCGTACCGCGCGGGCTTTCGCGATCTCCGGCTCTCCCTAGCGGACGGGGAGTCTCGCCTCCACCACGACGCTCAGGTCGTCTTCGTCGTCCGCGACCCCGACGACGTCGAAGCCCGCCAGCGTGCAGATCCGGGACACCTTCTTGACGAGGTCGTGCGACAACTCCAGGAGAAGCCAGCCTCCCGGCGACAGCCACTCCGGCGCCTCGGCCGCGGCGCGGCGGATGAGGCCCAGCCCGTCTGCGCTGTGGTCGGAGAGTGTATGAACCGGTTCGTAACCCCGCACCTCGGTCGGCAGATCGTCTAGCTCGTGCGGCGGCACGTAGGGGATGTGCCCGGTGACGACGTCGACGTTCCCACGGAGCCGCCGCGGCAGCCCTCCGTACATGTCTCCGGCTCTGAAGCGCGCGTTCTTGATCCCGAGCGACGTGGCGTTCTTGCGCGCCAGCACCACGCCACTGCGATCGATGTCGACGCCCCATACCTCGGCGCGTGGAAGCTCGTCTGCGATCGCGAGGGCGATTGGGCCGGAACCCGTGCACACGTCTACGACGACCGGCCGCCCGCGCTTTCTCCGGCGAGCGTGACGAACGGCGCGGGCGACCGTCAGCTCGCTAGACGGGCGCGGGACGAAAGGTCCCGGATCGACGCGCAGGTGAAGGCCGTAGAACTCGATGTAACCCACCAGGAAAGGGAACGGCTCCCCTGCGGCGCGCCGGGCGACGAGCGCCAGGAACCTCTCCCGCTCCCGTGCGTTGGGTTCGTCCTCGTCGTCGAGATCCTCGGGCTCCACGTCGAGCACATGGGCCAGCAGCCGCTCGGCCTCGTCGCGGTTGTCGTGGTCCTCAAAGATGTGCGTGGAGTCCGCCAGTACGCGCGTCGCGACCTCCAACAACTGCGCAACGCTCCTCGGCTCACTCATAGCCGCAGCATGCTAACGGGCGATGCGCCTGCTTCCGTCGGACGCGCGGCGGGGCGGCATCGCCTCGGCCGGTGTGGGGTCCGGAACCTCGATCGAAGGCTTCTCCAGCTCGGTCGAAAGAACCACGGTCGTGCGGGTGCGCGAAACCCCGCGGATCATCCGGATCCGGCGAAGCAGGTCCTCGAGATCCTTGTTCGTCGCCGTGCGGACCTTGATCAGATAACAGTCCTCGCCCGCGATGCGATGGAACTCGAGCACGTCCCGCTCGTCGCAGATCCGCGCCACGATCTCGTCGTCCATCGCGAACTCGCTCCCCTCGACCAGCGTCACCTGGATGAAGGCGACGTGCATCCGGTCCAGACCGGCGGGGTCCAGCACCGCGCAATAGCCGGCGATGAAACCGGCCCGTTCGAGCTTCCGAACCCGGTCGTGGACCGCAGGCGCGGAGAGCCCTACCTCTTTCGCGATCGCGGCGTGCGGCATGCGGCCGTCCGCCCGGAGGAGGCGGAGTATCTGCCTATCGATGGTGTCCAAAGTCATCGTCGTACACCTCTCGATGAAAGGAAAGTGGCGAACGCTACCGCCCTGCGTTCGTTAGGCAGATGATACTCCGTACCTTACGATGCCGCACGCGGAAGAGGGGCCCGCAGGCCCCTCTCGCGAACGGATGAAACCCGGTGCGTCAGCGGCCCATGCCGACCTGCTGCGTCCTTTGCAGCAGCTTCCCCTCCGTCTGGAGGGCCGGCGCGACCATCACCTCGGCCTTCTGGAACTCCTTCACGTTGGCGTAGCCGCAGGTGGCCATCGAGGTCCGCAGGGCGCCGAAGAGGTTGAGGCGGCCGTCGTTCTCCCTGGCGGGGCCGGTCAGGATCTCCTCGAGCGTCCCGATCGTCGACGTCTTGACCCGGGCGCCGCGCGGGAGCGACGGGTGGAACGTCGCCATGCCCCAGTGGTAGCCGCGACCGGGTGCCTCCACGGCGGCCGCGAGCGGAGACCCGATCATCACGGCGTCGGCCCCGCAGGCGATCGCCTTGGCGATATCCCCTCCCGTGCGCATGCCGCCGTCGGCGATGACGTGGCAGTACCTCCCGGTCTCATCGAGATGCCGGATGCGGGCGCCGGCGGCGTCGGCGATCGCGGTTGCCTGCGGGACGCCGATCCCGAGCACTCCACGGGTGGTGCAGGCGGCGCCGGGGCCGACGCCGACGAGGATGCCCATCGCCCCCGTGCGCATGAGGTGAAGCGCGGTCGAGTAGGAGGCGCATCCGCCGACGATCACCGGAAGGTCGTAGGTCGAGATGAAGCGTTTCAGGTTGAGCGGCTCCGTGCGGGTGGAGACGTGCTCCGCCGAGACGACCGTCCCCTGGATGACCAGGATGTCCAGCTCCGCCTCGAGTGCGAGCTTGTGATACGCCTCGACCCGCTGGGGAGTCAGCGATGCGGCTGCGGTGTAGCCCGCGTCCTTGATCTCGCGGATCCGCCGGCCGATCAGCTCCTCTTTGATCGGCTCGCGGTAGATCTCCTGCATCCGCAGGGTGGCGCGATCCTCCGGCAACGTGGCGATCTCCTGCAGGACGGCCTCCGGGTCTTCGTAGCGGGTCTGCAGTCCCTCGAGGTTGAGGACGGCAAGACCTCCTAGCCGCCCGATCTCGGTCGCCGTCGAGGGGGAGACGACCCCGTCCATAGCCGAAGCCAGCAGCGGCAGTTCGAACCGGTAGCCGTCGATCTCCCAGGTGATGTCGACGTCGTCGGGGTCACGAGTGCGCCGCGACGGGACGATGGCGATGTCGTCGAAGCCGTAGGCGCGCCGCCCCGACTTGCCGATTCCGATCTCAAGTTCCACGAGGCTCTCCCTGTCGGCTGCCGTTACCCAAGACCCTATCTAACGGCGCGCCTCCATCCCGGCGTTTGGACCGGCTTTCTTCGCGCTCTAGTGATCGCGATCCTGGCGCACGAGGCGCCCGGAGAGCTCGTCGTCGAGCAAAGCGATATCGGCGTCGACCATCAGGCGCACCAGCTCGGTGAACGTGACTCTCGGCTTCCATCCGAGGACCTCGCGCGCCTTCCGCGCGTCGCCCTCGAGGAAATGGACCTCCGCGGGACGGTAATAGTTCGGGTCGATCTCGACGTAGTCGCGGAAGTCGCCGAGACCGGCGTGGTCGAAAGCGACCCCGCAGAACTCGGCGACGGTGTGGGACTCGCCTGTGGCGATGACGTAGTCGCCCGGCTCGTCCTGCTGGAGCATCATCCACATGGCCTCGACGTATTCCGGCGCGTAGCCCCAGTCGCGACGGGCCTCGAGATTGCCGAGGTAGAGCTTCTTCTGGATGCCGGCTTTGATCCGTGCCACCGCCCGGGTGATCTTGCGGGTGACGAAGGTCTCGCCCCGGCGCTCGCTCTCGTGATTGAACAGGATCCCGTTCGAGGCGAACATGCCGTACGACTCCCGGTAGTTCACGGTCGCCCAGTGGGCGAAGACCTTGGCGACCCCGTAGGGACTCCGCGGGTGGAACGGGGTCTCCTCGCTCTGCGGCGCCGGCGCGATGCCGAACATCTCCGACGAGCCCGCCTGATAGAAGCGCGTCTCCACCCCCGAGGCGCGGATCGCCTCGAGCATGCGGATCGTCCCCATGCCGGTCGCGTCGGCCGTGTACTCGGGTACTTCGAACGAGACCTTCACGTGGCTCTGCGCGCCGAGGTGATAGACCTCGTCGGGTTCCAGGTTACGGATCAGGTTGACGAGCGACCCCGAGTCGGAGAGGTCGCCGTAGTGCATCAGGAAGCGGACGCCCCCCTCGTGTGGATCCCGGTAGATCGGGTCGAGCCGACCCGTGTTGAACGACGAGGCGCGCCGGATGAGGCCGTGAACCTCGTATCCCTTGGCCAGGAGCAGTTCGGCCAGGTAGGAGCCGTCCTGGCCGGTGACGCCGGTGATCAGAGCGGTGCGAGCCACGGCGCCAACCTTACCGGCTGGCCCGAGGAGCGGCGGCTACGTGCCCGCCTTGACCCGCTGGAAGGTCGACACGAAATCGCCGACCTTCTCCATCTTGGCGCACTCGACCTCCACGGCCGAACCGTCGCTGAAGCCGAAGCGCACGTTGTGCATGATCTTCTTCTGGCCCTGCTCGACGCTCACGATCTGCTCGAGCGGGATCTCGCCGACCAGGTCCTTCGGCTTCCCGAGCGCGCTGTAGTTGAAGAACATGAGGCGGCGGTTGGTGAGACCGACGGCCGCGTTCCCTTTCGGCC
>DATLFS010000008.1:0-6792 GCA_035540935.1 Actinomycetota bacterium | reverse complement strand
GGCCGGCACGACCCACACCGTCACCTGCGCGGTGACGAACGGCGCCGGCGTTCGGCAGCCGAACGAGGTGGTCAACGTCGAGTTCAGCGGAGCGAACGACCCGGATGGGAGCAACAGCCCGAGCAGCCCGGATGCGTCGTGCACGACGAACAACGTGGGCGAGTGCAGCTTCCAGCACACCGCTCCGCAGACGGGTCAGAACGGCACGACCACATACCGTGCCTGGGTTTCCGGCCATCCGATGGACGCCACCGAGGGGCAGAACCAGGTAAGCAACCCCGGTGAGCACCCCGAGCCCGACTCGACCGACGTCACGAGCCGCACGTGGACATCGGCCTCGCCGATGCCTACCTCCACCGCGACCACGCCGGGCCAGACCCCCGGACGCTTCGAGCGAGAGATCACTCTCGAAGCATCCGCCTCCATCAAGACACACGGTCGTGTCTTCCAGCTCTCCGGGAGCGTGCGCGGGCCGGCGTCGACGCCACCGACCTGCCTCAACGGCGTCACCGTGCAGATCCTGCGCGACATCGTCGGCGGCGACACCGACTTCACCCAGGTAAAGACGACGACGACCGACAACGATGGCGTTTACTCGGTAAATCTGACGGCGGCCCGGAGCGCCTCGTACGTCGCGCGGGTCGAGCAGCCCCCTGCCTGCGACACGGCAACTTCGGTACCGAGCGTCGTCGAGGTGCGCAAGCGGGTGAAGTTGAGGGTGAGCGACACGACGATCCGGCCGGGCCAAAACGTCCGCTTCAACGTACGGGTGTTCCCGTGCGGGGGCCATCGGGGTGATCGCGTTCTGTTGCAGAAGTCCATCCGCGGTACCTTCGGGACCGTCGCTCGCCAGAACCTCAACGACGAGTGCCGCGCCACGTTCGTGCGGCGTCAGAACCAGGACAACGTCTTCCGGGTGAGGGCACCGAAGACGACACCGATGAACGAGGGCGGTACCTCGAAGTTCCGCGCCATCGAGATCAGGTAGCACGACAGACCCACTGAAAGGGCCGGGGCAGTTGCCCGGCCCTTTCCGCGTCGCACGCGTGTGTCAGTGCTCGCTACGGGTAGGCGCGAGGGAGCCAACGCGGAAGGAGTGGTCCGATGCTCATCGTCAGCGAGGAAGCGGCAACCGCCATCAAGGACCTGTGCGACTCCCCCGGCGCGCCGGACGGTGCGGGTCTCCGTATCTACGCTCGGCCGATCAGCGACAACGAGGCGACGCTCGAGCTCGAGCTCGCTCCCGAGGCGGCTCCCGGCGATCAGGTGATGGAGGAAAGCGGGGCCACCATCTACCTCGAGCCGCATGCGGCCGTCTATCTCAACGACAAGGTCCTCGACGCGCAGACGGACGACGAGCAGGTGCGATTCATGATCAACGAGCAAGAGGACGCGTCCGGCTGATCATCGAGCTTCACCGGCCGCGAGGAACGCCGTGCCGGAGGGGCACCAGTCGAAGAGGACGCAGTCGCTGCAGTACGGGCGGCGCGCCGTGCACGTGGTGCGGCCGTGCCGGATCAGCGCCACGTGTAGCGGATACCTGGCATCCGGCGGGATCGCCTGCCCGAGGACGAGATGCGCCCGCTCCGCGCTCGTCTTCGGCGGGATCCATCCGAGGCGGAGCGCCACCCGGTGGACGTGGGTGTCGACCGGGAAGGCGGCACGGCCGAGCGAGAAGCACAAGACGCATGCGGCGGTCTTCGGCCCGACGCCCGGCAACGACACCAGGTAGGTCTCGATCTCGTCGTCGGGCAGGCTGTGCAGCCGATCGAGCGACACCTTCCCCTCGCGCGCCGCGATCTCATCAAGGATCGCCTTCAGCCGTGGCGCCTTCTGCTCGGCCAATCCGCCCGACCTGATCGCATCGGCAACGTCGCGCACCGGCGCGGCGCGAACCTCCTCCCACGTTCGGAACCGGCGGCGCAAGGAGGCGAAGGCGCGCTCGGTGTTCGAGTCGGAGGTGTGCTGCGACAGCACCGTCATGATCAGCTCGTCGAGCGGACGCAGCCGGGGCTTGGGCTCGAAGGGCTCCTGAATCCGCTGGAGCCGCTTCAGCACCGCGCGCGCCCGGCGCGCCGTCAAGGTCGTCACCGCGACTCCCTCCCCACAAAGATCCCGAGATCCTCGTCTCTCTGGGCTGTCGGTCGCGCCGAGCGCGACCAGAGGCACATAAAGCGGGGTTAGTAGGAGGGGCCTCGGGCGATCGACGCGAACTTCGTGTACTGGTTCATGAAGGCGAGTCGCACGGTGCCGGTGGGGCCGTTGCGATGCTTCGCCAGGATCAGCTCGGCCTCGCCCTTCGCCTCGGTCTCGGGGTTGTAGACCTCGTCGCGGTAGATGAACATCACCATGTCGGAATCCTGCTCGATCGAGCCCGATTCACGAAGGTCTCCCAGCATCGGGCGTTTGTCGGAGCGGAATTCGACGCCGCGGTTCAGCTGCGACGCGCACAGCACCGGAACCTCGAGCTCGCGCGCGAGGATCTTGAGCCCGCGCGATATCTCCGAGACTTCTTGCTGACGATTCTCGCTCTTGCGCGGGGACTGCATCAGCTGCAGGTAGTCGACGATCACGAGCCCCAGGTTGCCCCGGCTCTTCAACCGGCGGCACTTCGCCCGCATCTCCATGAGGGTGACGTTGGGCGAGTCGTCGATGAAGATCGGGGCCTCGGCGAGCCTCCCGATCGCGGCCGACAATCGCTGCCAGTCGGCGTCCTGGAGCATGCCCTTGCGCATCTTCTGCGCATCGACCCGCGCCTCGGACGCGAGGAAGCGTTCGACGAGCTCCTGCCGTCCCATCTCGAGGCTGAAGATCACAACGCCTTTGCCCTGCTTCACCCCGGCGGACAGCGCGAAGTCGTTCAGGAGCGAGCTCTTTCCCATGGCGGGGCGCGCCGCGACGATGATCAGCTGCGAGGGCTGGAAGCCGAGGGTGAGGTCGTCGAGATCCGTGAACCCGGACGACGTGCCGCGGACCGTGGTCCCGTCGGTGAAGCGCGCCTCGAGGTCCTCGAGAGCGAGGCCGAGGAGATCGCGTACCGGCTGCACCTCGTTGCGCAGCTGGCGGTCGCCCACCTCGTAAACCAGCTGCTCGGCCTCGTCGACCGCCTCGGAGACGTCCTCGGGCATGGAGAAGCCCAGCTCCTGGACCCCCACACCGGCCTCGATCAGGCGCCGGAGGACCGAGTGCTCCGAGACGATCTTGGCGTAGCGGCTCGCGGAGGAGGCCGTGGGATACGCCTCGAGGAGCCCGGTGAGGTAGGGCTTTCCGCCCACGGCCTCGAGGATGCCGCGGCGCGCCAGCTCGTCGGCGACGGTGATCGCGTCCGCCGGCTCGCCGCGGGCGTCGAGCTCGACGATGACCTCGAAGATCTGGCCGTGGGCCGGCTTGTAGAAGTCGCGTGACTTGAGGATCTGGCCGACGTTGGAGATCGCGTCCTTCGACTCCATCATCGCCCCAAGCACCGACTGCTCGGCGTCGAGGTTGTGCGGGGGGATCCGGTTGCGCGTTGCGGTGTCGACGGGTGCGCGCTGGGCCACCTGGCGATGCTCCCTTGATCGAGGTCGGGTCGGTGCTTCGCTCAACGTACGCGGGGGGTGTGACGGAAACCCGGAGATCGGCCCGCCATCCCAACGTAGGTGGGGCCGCCTGTGGATCACAAGGCGCACCGCCTGTGAACTCACCTGTGGACGGTGTGGAAAACCCGGGCGCGAAGAGGGGGCGCCGAAGCGCCCCCTCCCACAGACCTGAAGCGCTACTCGTCCTCGTCATGCGCGATCACCTCGACGGTGACGAGCGCATTGACCTCCTCGTGGAGCTTGACCTCGACCTGGTGTGTTCCGAGATGCCTGATCGGATCTTCTAGGAGCACCTTGTGCCGATCAACGTCCTCGCCCAGCTGATCGAGGATGCCGCGCGCGACGTCGGACTTGGTGACCGAACCGAAGAGCCGCCCGCCCTCACCCGCGCGAGCCGAGATGTAGACGGGGGCGGCGCCGAGCAGCGCGACCTTCGAAGCGGCATCGGCCTTCGCCTTCTCCTCGCGCTCGGCGCGAGCTTTCTGCATGAGCTCGGCCTGCTTGAGAGCGCCCTTCGTGGCACCCATCGCGAGGCCCTTCGGGATGAGGTAGTTCCGGGCGTATCCATCGGCGACGGTGACCACGTCGCCCTTCTGCCCTAGCTGCTCGACGTCGTCGGCAAGGATGATCTTCATCACAGCCGCCTACCGCGTCGTGTACGGGAGGAGCGCCATCTCCCGCGCGTTCTTGACGGCGGACGCAACGCGGCGCTGGTGCTGCGAGCAGTTGCCGGTGACCCGGCGGGCCCGGATTTTGCCGCGATCCGAGACGAACTTGCGCAGCAGGTTGACGTCCTTGTAGTCGATCACGAGCTTCTTGTCGGCGCAGAAGGCGCAGTACTTCTTCTTGCCGCCCTTCTTCGGCGCGGCCGGCTTCGGCCCTCGCTTCGGAGCCATCTAGAAACCTCCTTCTTCCACCGCAGGCCCTCCTGCAGGTGACGGCGCGCCCCAGTCGGAGCCGCCTCCGCCGCCCCCTGCCGGGGCGCCCCAGTCGGAGCCGCCGCCCGCCGGTGCGGCCGCTCGGCCGCCCCCGGAGCGCTGCGTCTTCTGGACGGTCGCGGAGGCGAAGCGAAGGGACGGCGCCACCTCGTCGACCTGGACCTCGATCTCGTACCTCTTGTTGCCCTCGCGGTCCTCCCAGGAGCGCTGCTGCAGCCGCCCCACGACGACGACTCGGGTGCCCTTCGTCAGCGACTCAGCGACGTTCTCCGCCATGTCGCGCCAGCAGTTGCAGCGGAAGAACCCGTCCAGGCGGTCCTCCCAGGTGCCGTCCTGGTTGCGCGTCCGGCGATTCACCGCGACGGTGAAGTTCGCGACGGCGGCGCCCGAAGGTGTGAAGCGCAGCTCGGGATCGTCGGTGATGTTGCCGACGAGTGTGACCGTGTTGTCAGATGCCATCTCTCTGTCTCCTTGTCCGATCGCGATCTACGCCGAGGCTCGCGCCGGGAGCGTGATCTTGCCGCGGATGAATTCGTCGGAGATGTGCAACAGCCGGTCGAGCTTGGCGCCGAGGTCCTCGGGTGCCGTGAACTCGCAGAGGAAGTAGTAGCCCTCGTTCTGGTGGTTGATCTCGTAGGCGAAGCGCCTGACGCCCCAACGATCGACCTTCGTCACCTTGCCGCCCTCTTGGGTGATGAGGCCGGTGAACTTGTCGACCGCCTTCTGGATGTCGCCCTCTTCGAGGCGAGCATCCACGATGACCAATGCCTCGTAATCCCTCATGCGTTACCTCCTCCTCCGGACTCGCGCCGGCGATCGGCGCCGAGGCCCGCCCGCGGCGAGGTCCGCAGACGAGCAGGGGATACCGCAGCGGAAGCTGCGGCCCATGATGCTACCACCTCCCTACTTCAGGCCGCTCCGACCGGTTCTCCGACGGGCTGCACGGTATCGGGAGGGTGTGACGAAGAACGGAGGAACACGACGAAAAGCAGGAGGAGGAGGAGGGCGCGCAGCCACACCCCCGCCTCCATGGCGTCCTGCGCCGGCGACTCGAAGATGCCGCGCGCGGCGTAGTCGTAGAAGAACGTGAAGACGCCCACGTAGACCATGAGGTCTACGAGCGAATAGGCGATCCACCACCCGATCGGGATCGACACCAGAACGAAGAACGGCAGGATCCAGAGCGTGTATTGGGGCGAGTGGACCTTGTTCCACAACAGGAACGAGGCGATCAGAGCGGCCGAGACCGGCACGACCGGATACACCTTCTCGCGCCGCGACCGGATCCAGCCGGCGCCGAGCGCTGCCGCGAAGAAGACGAGCATCAGGAGCGTCGAGGCGAGGTTCACGCCCGGCGCGTCGAGGCGGGGGATCGAGAAGAGCCCTGCGTCCGTCAGGTTCCAGATCGAGTCGAAGTTGGGGCCGCGCGCGCGATGGAAGGCGTAGGTCGCCCACCAGCCGTCGAAGTTCCGGAGCACGAAGGGAAGGTTGATCACGGCGAAGGTCCCGGCGCCGAACGCGGCCACCTCCGCCGCCTGTCTCCCGTTACGGGCTCGGAGCTGTTCCAGAACGAGCGGCGCCACGAAGAGGGCGGGATACATCTTGAGCGACGCCCCTACGGCGAACAGCGCGGCGGCAAGGTGCGGATCACCCTTCCTCCATATGTAGAAGCCTCCGACGGTCGCCGCCACCACCAGGAGGTCCCAGTTGTGAAAGGCGTAGAGGACGATCGCCGGCGCGGCCGCGAAGAGCAAGGCGCGCGCTCCGCCGAGACGCGCCAGCAGGAATGCGGCCAGCAGGCCGAACGGCGCCAGCAGGACCGCTGAGTGGACGAGGTACTCGTCCGCGGAGTCGGCGAAGACGCCCGAGCCCCACATGAAAACCCCCGTCAGGACCGGATACTCGATCGCTCCATTGACCAGGACGTGGTCGTGGGGCCGGAAGTGGCCGAAGACGTACGGAAAGATCCGCGCCTGGACCCCGCGTCCCACGACGTCGCCCCTCCGGTCCGTGTAATCGGGGTACAGCGCCTGCAGGTCGTTGTAGCAGAGCCGCCGGTATTGGTCGCCACCCTGCCAGGGCTGCAGGCACTGCCCCTTCAGCAGGAAACCGCCCCCGATCGTGAGGACGGCCGTGACGAGCGTTACGACGACGGCGCGCCGCCCGCCTATGGCGGCCCCCTATGACGGCCGAGCATCCTGCGGGGCCGGCCCTGGGTCTGTCCCGGCGTCGGCCGCGGGCTCGGCTCCGGCTCCGGTTCCGGTTCCGGCTCGGGC
>DATLFS010000007.1:0-8189 GCA_035540935.1 Actinomycetota bacterium | reverse complement strand
TCCGAGGCCGGCGATCCGGTCGGCCTCTGTGCGGAACACCGAGAGTTCCTCGAGGAGCTGCTCCTCGTCGGAGATCTGTCGGTCGAGATCCCGACGGCTGCGTCCATCACCACGCTCGCGCTCCGCCAGCAACGCGGCGAGGCGATCACGCCCGACGCCTTCGCGTCGCGACGCGTGTCCCGCGATCGCGTACAGGCTCTCGCGGTTGAAGGCGTGGACGTATACCCAGACGCCCCATTCGCGCGAAGGTACCGAGAGGTGCCAGTAGATCGGGGCCTTGCGGCGGCTCTTCGTGTACCGACGGAGGTGGTCTTTGAAGAAGGCTCGACGGAAGTGCGCACGGAGGTCTCGACCGAGGATTCTCTCGACCTCGTCGAGGATCCCATCAGGTTGGCTCAGGACTGCCCCCGCGGCGTCGCGTGTCGCCGCCACGACATCGGCCGGATGAGCTGCATCATCGACGAGCAGCCGATCAGCGGGCCAACGGATTGGGTAGCCAGGTCGTGAAACCGAGGCCGGTGCGTCATTCTCGATGAGTAGTCCGGGGGCGAACCGAGGCTGCGGCGCCGAAGGGTCAAGGTCTTCCTGTGCCGTCTTTGCAGCGCGAACGTCCCAGCGGCCGAACGCGCAGCCGAGCAGGTACGAGACCACATCATCGGCCGCCTGCTCCTCAACTCCTACCGGAACAATACTGGCCTCCCGACGCCACCTCGCGACGGCCCTCGGGTGGCGGCCTGCCGCCCGGCTCGCCGCCTCCAGCTCGGGGGCGAACTGGTACGTGCCGGCTCCGGTCTCGCCTCCCCCGCCGTAGGCTTTGCTTGCACGTTCCGTTGCCACTTCGTCGAGTTCTTCACACGGCAACTGGGCGGTGAGTACCCCAACCTCCTCGTCGAGGTAGGTCCGTGCAGCGCGATCGAGGTGAAGCGCGCCCATGAAGATTTCCTCGACGTCGTGAAGGACATCGAGCGCTGCGCATACCGATGCGTCGGATCGCTCCAGGTGCGATAACACGGCCGACCGAATCGACGCCACGTTGTGATCACTCATTACCAGCGGTGCGACGAACGCGTGGGTCGTTTCATCCAGCCGATCGCGGTCCAGACGGGGCTGAATGGCCTTGGTCATTGACTCTTGCACCGAACTGGTGACCCCGGGATCCACGTGCTGAAAGGGCGTCGGCATCTTCTGAAGGGATCCAACCTCGTACTTTCCGAAGGTCGCCACCGCGATCAGCGCCGCTTCCAAGATCCGCGTGGAGAGCCAACCGAGCATCGCAACCTCATCGCCTGCTGGAGGAAACACCATGTTCCCCGTATGGCTGAACGCACACCCCGGGGGTACAAGCCGCGGATTGAATCGAGCCTGCGTGCGATACGACCACGTCACCCCCGGGCGGAAGTAGTACTGGGTGTTCTGGGGTCGCGACCCGGGATACGCGCGGATCTCCTTGCCGTCGTTCTCCCAGTTGACGACCAGGTGGATGTCGGCCCAGAACGGCGAGTACTCGCCGCCCTTGGCGAACGGGACCCACTTCTTGCCCTCGAAGGTCTCCTCGCGGGTGCGGGCGATCTTCCGGGGGTCCACCTCCCAGAAGGCGCGGACGAACCGGAAGTCATCGCCGGTCGCGAGGCCCTGTCGGGCCTCGCCGCCGTTGCCCTCCAGGGGCGGCAGGTCGGTGAACAGCCGGCGGATCGACGGCGCCATCCAATAGGAGATGGGCGACCCAGGCACGGCCTCGAGCTCGGTGGGCGTGACGCGGTAGACGAGTGGACTCGACTCTCCTCGCCGTTCGGCCGTGATGGCCTCGGCGAGCGCGCCCGGCCGATCGGTCTCGCGCAGCAGGCGCACGCACGCGAGCGGTGAGCCGTCGCTGCGGTCGGCGCCGACGACGTAGGCGGCCGCCTCGACCATGGCCTGCTCCATGACGCCGTAGCCGAGATCGGCGAGGACGGCCATGCGGTGGCCGAGCAGGATGTTCCGCCGCCATTTCTCGAAGGTCGTGAGGAACAGACCGGCGCGGGAGGTGATGGCGCCGACGTAGCCCCCGTCCCTGCACAGTTCGACGCCACGGCCGACGAAGGCGGCGAGCACGTTGGCGTCCTTGGTGGGGATCCACGCGTAAGCGGCCTTGATGTAGTCCTTGGTGCCCGGGATCGGCTCGCCGAACGGCGGGTTCATGAGGACGACGTCGTAGCGGCGGCGCATCGCCTCGACGAAACGGATGGCATCGGAGGCCTCGGCGGCCAGCAGGCGCTCGGCGGCCGACGAGCTGGCCTGGTCGGCGACGCGCTGGGCGGCCGCAAGCACCTCCGCCTCGGCCCTACCGAAGGCGTCCGCTTCGATGCCCTCGAACAGCGTCCCTTCCCCCGTGCCCTCCGGCAGGATCCGGCGCATCTCCTCGCTGAGGCGCTCCTCGACCTTGAGCAGTGAGCCCAGCTCGGCCGCGTCGGCGAGCGCGTCGCGCAGCGAGGCCACCAATGCCCGGTGCTCCGGCGATAAGCCATCCAGCGCCGCGGCCCATGCGTTGTCGTCGGCGGGCAGCGGCCGGGCGGTGAGGATGTTGACGCGCGGCAGGTCGGCGTGCCCGCACGCCCGCCGCGCCCGGAGGACGATAGCAGCGGCGGCGACCTGCGCGCAGCGGGGATCGATGTCGATGCCGTGCAGGCAGCCGACGATGCGCGGGGCGGCGTCCGCGGCTTCCACACCCTGTCTCGCCCACGCGCGCTCGAGGAGGTCGTAGCAGCCGAGCAGGAAGTGCCCCGATCCGACCGCGGGGTCGAGGATGGCGACGTCCTCGAGCTCGAGCGGCACGGTGCCGGCCTCGGGCGGGTCGAGCAGCAGCGGGAGATCGTCGAGCAGGTCCGCGTGGCCGGCCTCCCCGAGGCGGCGGCCAAGGGAGTTCTGGACGAGGAAGTCCACGACGTAGCGCGGGGTGAAGAACTGGTTGCGGACGGCGAGTTCGCGGCTGCTGCGCGGGGCGCCGCCCTCGCGCATCTCGCGGCGTTCGGCTCCCGTGTTGAAGAACTGGTATGCCCAGCCGAGCGTGTCCGCCGCGGGCCAGACCTCGGCGAGGTCCCCGGAGGCGAGGATGTCCACGAGTTCGTCCAGCGCGGCCGGCGACGGCTCGAGGGCGAGCAGTGGGTTGCGGGGGTCGAACAATGCCGGAGCGTCGGGCGCGAGCTCGTCGGCGCACAGTCTCAAGAAGGTCGAATAGCCCCCAGTGTCGTCGTCGCCGAGCAGCGGCGCGACCTCGAGGATGAGCCGGAAGCCTTCGGACTGGCGCCCGCGCGCCAGCGTCTCGGGCAGCAGCCCGATCGCCTCGGCCACACGGATCGCGAGCAGGCGATTGAGGTGCGTGAAGGCCGCCTCGCGGATTAGGCGTTCGACGGCCTGCTTGGCGCCGGCGGTCTGCGGTCGCAGATGCTCGATGACCTCGACGAGCTCCCGGCGAGCCGCCAGCTCGGCAGGGGAGAGGCGGAGGCTCGACTCGTCGTCGATGCGCCCGGCGGTGTGGATGCCGTAGCGTCCCTCGGCACGAACGGCCAGGTCCCGCTCGAGGATCGCCCGGGCGCGGGTGACCGCGCGTTCGAGCTGGCTGCGGCCGGTGGCGTCGAGGCCTCTCATGTAAGCCTGACCTTTGTGTCCGGTCCCAGCTGCTCCTCGACCGCACGGCGGATGCGGGTCAGCGCCTCGTCGAGGTCCTCGCCGGTGGCGATCGGCTCGGGGACGACGGCGGAGACCGGCACGCGGACGACCGCGCCCCGATCGGCGGCCGCGTCGAGCGCCGCGCGGATCTGGTGCGTGCGCGTATCCACGGCGTCGGCGCGGGCGCGGATGACCTCGATCGGCGTGTCGTCGGTGGGTTCGAGGTCGTCGAGCGGTCGCAGCGCTTCGTCCAGCACGGTGGTCTCGGTGGCGGCGTGTTCGGCGCGCAGGGCCTCGCGGGCGGCGGCGAGGCGCTCGGCCAGCTCGGCCGCGGCATCGGTGCGGGCCCGGTGGCGTTCTGTCTCGAGCCGTTCGGTCAAAGAGCGGATCTGGCCCATGTTCGTCGCAAGGTCGCCCGCGGACAGCAGGTCCCTGAGCTTTTCGTGGTCGGCGCGGAACTCGTCGTCCAGCCCCTGCGGGCCGGCGTCGCGCTGGCGGACGGCGTTGCGCAACACGTCGAGCTCGTCGTCGACGATGCGGGCGAGTGCGCCGATGCTCTGCCGGCCGTCGGTGAGGTCGGCCCACGCTTCGGCGGCCGTCCGCACCGTGTCCTCGTCGGATCCTGTTGTGACGCGCGCTACGAGGTCGGCGGTACGTTCGACGACCGCAGGGACCGTGAGGCCCAGCGCGCGTAGGGCCGGCCCGATGCGCGCGGCCGCCTCGCCGTCGGCGGCGAACGTGCGCCGGACGAGATCGGCGAGCGCGTCGATCACCGGTGGGGGGCGTTCGCCCGTGATCTCTGCCAACCGTTCGGCGAGCTGGGTTCGCACGGGCAGGTCGACCCCATCTCGCTGCGGGACGAAGGAGGTGGTGCGGAACCGGGGGATCGTGGCGAAGACCTGCTCGAGGCGAGCGTCGTCGGCGCGCGAAAGTCGCTGCCCCGAGCTGACCGCTTCCACGACACCTGCCCGTACGGCAGCCGCGGCAAGCGCCTGGACGACCTCCACCGGTGCGCCGAAGGGCGCATCGCCGAAGTGGTCTTCGAGCTTCTTGCCGGTCGCCTCGTTGCCGTAGCTGGCCCGCTCCCGGATATAGCCGACGACTGCGTCGAGGGGGTCGCGGTCGGTGGCAAGCTCGGGACCCTGTGGGGTGAGTCGGATGAGGCCGATACCGATGTCGCCGAGGTAATCGGGGAGACCATCGAGGGTGTCGGCTCGCAGGATCGCTCGGACATCGTTCTTGGTCACTGGTGCGCAGAATTCATCGAGTCGGGGGTAGATCTCCCGGATCCGGGACCGCATGGCCTCCTGGACAGCGGCTTTGAGTGACGTGCCGGTGATCTGGTCGGTGCGACCGCGGAAGACGGTCTGGCCGGCGAGCATGTCGCGTTCGAGCTTGCCGACGGCCTCACGCTCGAGGCGGCGCTGCCGGTTGCGTTCTTCGCCCAGTAGTTCGAGTTCGTTGGGGTCGCGGGCCGTTTCGCGGCGGGCGATCATCTGGTTCGACCGGTGCAGCTCGTCGAGGGTGTCGGTGGTGTCGGAGGCTTCCTCGAAGGTGACCCACATGGTGGCCTCGGCGGCCGTGTCGCGCGATCGTTCCCGGAGCGCGTCGCGCCGGTCGGCGTCGGCCTCTTCGACCTCGACCCGGACTTCGCCATCGAGCACCTTCTCGCCGTCCACGGTGAGGCCGACCTTGAAGGTACGGCCCTCGGTGACGGTGAGCCCGCTGAGCGCATCCTTCAGCAGCGCCCGCCTCAGGCGCGTGCGGTCGGCGGGCCGGGCCTCGATCCCGCGGCGCGTGCGCTCCCAGTCCTTCTCATGGGGGGACTGCAGTCGGTAGCCGTCTTCGACGCGCCGGACGACTTCGTCGGCGGCCAGGCGACCGAGTGCTTCGGTGACCTCGTCCTTTCGTGGTTCGGCGTCCACCGCCGGATGCAGCAGCACGGCGACGTTGCCGGGGCTCAACGGGAGCGCCCGGATGTCGGCGCACAGGGCGACAGTCTTCGCGACGGCGGCCTCGAGGCTGCCCTCGCCGTAGCGGTCGGCGACGCCGCGGATCTCGGCCCGCCAGGACGTCGGCATGATCGACTCGAGTAGGTCGTAGGCGCGGTCGAGCGTGACCAGGGCGCCAACCCTCTCCTCGCCAAGCCCTGAACCGGGATCGACCACGAGCTGTTGGGCGAGCTTGATCAGCGTACGGTTGGATCCGCCGAGCATCGGAGTGCCGCCTCCTTGGCCGCGGCGGGCGTGGACGGCGTCGATCAGCAGCTGCACCTGGTATGGGAGGAGCGGGTAGAGGCGGACGAACTCCTCCTCGGCGAGGTCGTGCCCTCGGGCGGGTGAGTCCAGCTTGGTGTTGGCGGCGAGCTTGTTGCGGTGGGGAGCCAGGGCGTCGCGGACGGCCTGCTGGCCAGCGTCGCTTTTGTCCAGCACACGCTTGCCGACGACCTCGTCGATGTCCGCGGGCAGGAGATCGACCCGGATCGGGAACCGAGCTTGCACCCGTGCCAACTCGACCTGGCGTCCCTCAAGGCTGTCCACGACGTCGTTGAGGGTCTCCTGGGAGGTCACGACGAGCCAGAGCTTGCCGCGCTGCTTCTGGATGGCTTCGGCAAGCCCTTGGAGGTCGAGCATCCGCTGCACGCTGCGCGCGACGTACTGGCCGACCTCGTCCACCACGAAGGCGAGGCGCTGCGCGCCATCGCCGCGGCGTTCGAGCAGCGCGACGGCTCGTTTAGCGAACCAATTCGCGTCCACGGTCGGAGCGGAGGCTGCCTTAGCCCAGGAGTCGGCGTGCGGGTAGGTGTCGGGGCGGAGCAGGTGCATGGCGTGGCTGGCCTCACCCTTCGCCAGCCCGATGTTCCTCCGCTCCTCCCACGATCCCTTCGCGCCCGAGATCTTGGCGAACGCCTCGATGAAGTCTTCGAGGTCGCCGTCGGTCTCCAGGTCGTACTCGAGTTCGGCAAGCGTGGGGTTCGTCGAGTAGCCGAACGCGCGCAGCATGGAGCGGTACACGGGCAACACGATGCTCTCGCCCTCGTTGAGGACGTCCCGCCCGGTGGACAGGTCCGCGAAGACGGTATTCGTCGGCGCTTGCGCGTGGATCGTATTCAGCAGTGCCTCGATGCGTCGCTCGTTCACTCGGGCCAGGAAGCGCCCGGAAGCAGAGCGGCCGGACAACGTGCGGTTCTCGAGGACGTGTCCGAGGACCTTTGCGAAGGAGGACTTCCCGGACCCGAAGAATCCCGACACCCAGATGGTGGTCTTCTCCGAGGGGGAGAGGATCGTCTCCTGGTAATCGTTGAGGACGTTCTCGAAGGCGTCCTCGATGTGGCCGGTGACAACGTACTCATCGAGCTCGTCCGCGACGATCTCCTCTTCGGCCACATCGACCTTGATGACTTCCTCGATGCGGCGGTCGATCGGTCGGCGGAACAACTCGGCGATCTTCATGCGGCTTCCCCCCTCACGACGATTCGAGCGCGGTAGCCGTAGGCGGGATCCCAGCGCCCCATGAACTTGAGCCCGTACTCGCCGACCACCGTTCCTGGATACAGGAGGGTGACCGGCACCCGCAGGCGTGGCTTGAGGTCGTCGAGCAGGGCCGATGTGCGGTAGGCGGGGTACAGCGCGCCTGCGCGGTAGAGGAAGACGGCGGTTCGGTCCTCGATCTCATCCAGGGCGGCGATGACGCGGTCCGGCAGCGTCGGCGGCTGCCGTAGGATCTCCCCGATTGAGCGGTAGACGTCGTCCAGCGCTCTCGGGTCGCCCGACGCTTGTTTCTCCTGCTCTATGACCGAGTCGATCCAGCCGGAATGCTCGAGGGCGGCCCAGAACAGCTCGGCGAGCGAGATGGACTGGCACGCCACGTTGCGGGCGCCGAGCCAGAGCTGGAGGTCCTTGAGGTCGGCACGGACCGCGTACTCCTCGCTCGGCGGGTAGACGTAGAGCTGGTATGGGGGCTCCCCATTTGAGCCGATCGCCTCGACGATGCGTTCGCCTACCGATTGGAGGCACTTAGGCAGCGGCACGTGTGACCTCCTCGAGCGTGTCGAGTTCCCAGTCCAGCCGCATGGTCGATCCCGCTCTCGACAGCCGCAGGATCCCGAGCCGTTCGACCTGTCCCAACAGGTCCCACACGTGGTCCTGGGAGAGCAGCCACCGTCGCCACACCGTGCTCTCGATGATCGCGCGTGACGAACGGCCGGTCTCGTGCTCGCGGAACGCGGCGTAGGCGAACCCGGCCGGGGAGAGGCGGGGTGCGGCGATGGTCTTGTTCACCGCCCCTTCGAGGATGCCGAAGTCGCGGAGCGCAGCGAGGATCCCGCGGGCAGTCTTGATCTGCACGGAGTCGCTCCATGCCGGGATCCGTCCGTCGGACGCCAGGCCCTTCAACCACTGGATGACCTCGTCGCGCTCGACGGCTGTGCGGCCGGCTTCGTATCGGTCGAACAGCGGTCCCTCGGCGAAGTCGGCGAGTAGCTGGTTCTCCCTGGTCGTTTCGTAGTAGCAGGCTTCCCGGAAGGCGTCGGGACGGTCGATGAG
>DATLFS010000006.1:0-21812 GCA_035540935.1 Actinomycetota bacterium | reverse complement strand
GTAGGAACCCGCCGCCCTCTTCGGGTAAAACGCCGCCTTCACGGATGTTGTCGTCGGGCTGCTTGGGCTGACGCTGCGCAAGTCCTTCAACGGGATGGAAAGTGAGTTGGGCCGTACGGCCAATGACCTCGAGCGCCTGCTCTGGGTCGGTGACGCCGGGCAGCTCGACGATGATCCGCTCCGCGCCCGACCGTTGGAGGCTGGGCTCCGACACTCCCAGTTGGTCCACCCGTCGACGCAACACCTCTACCGTCCGGACCAACGTGTCCTCTGTCAGAGCGCGGTCGGCTGTCTCCTTCGCTTCGAGGACGATCTGGGTCCCGCCGCGCAGATCAAGCCCGAGTCGAGCGGGTTTCGTAAGGACCAGCGCACCGGCTCCCGCGAGAACACTCAGGACCAGCAGCGTTCGCCAAATCAGTTGTCGTGACACATCGTCTCCTCCGACCTCAAGCCGCGCAGCGCGCGGACTGACCTAAGCGGTCAGCAGGTACGGAGGAGCGCGGCCCGTCGGGGGCCGGTCATTCTCGAAGGAACGGAAAGAGCTGATCGCCAGAGCTGCCGCAAGGACTAGTCCGAGCGGGGCGGTGGGAAAGTCGTTGCCGGGTAGCCAGGGAAGAAGCTTGTGGGAATCAGTGCGAGGAGTGAAACGCTCCAGGCGCTTCTGGGCAGATCCCGCATTCCTGTCCGAGGCCTCGTCGAAGGTCGGTGCAAGCATCCGGGCTCCCACCTCATCCGAACCCCGATCGCTCCCCGCGACACGATCCGCGCCCCACCCCGGCGCGAACACGACAGCAGCTGCAATCAGGACGGCGAGTCTCGCCCTCATCAAGATCCTTTCGACGCCCCTATCAAACCATTGACCGGGAAGTGCACTTGACATCCAGTTGGTACCAGGGCATTTATCAAGGACTAGAAACGCTGTGCTAGCTCTCGGTAGTCAATTAGCGATGTTGGCAATGGAGTCATGCGTCTAGCAGGGCGGCAAGTTCCTTCGCATTTCGCTGTGCGTAGTCGGCGAAGCAGTTGTTCATCAGAACGTGGGTCGTTTCCGTCTCTTTCGCCAGTTCCGTGATCTTCGGCGTCCATTCCTTCAGCTCTTCCTCTGAATAGAGGTACTTGAACCGCCTCTGCACCGAGCCGGACTCCCACTCCTCTACGTTCCGCCCGTGGAAGCGGACGACCGCGATATCGGAGGTCGCCGCGGTGACCGGGGGGAGGGACGACTTGAAGCCCTGCGGCATGTCGACGCAGACGAATGGGAGGCCATGCCCCTCGAGGAAGTCGAGGGTCTCGGCGCGGTTGTCATCGCTGAGCCACGACTTGTGGCGGAACTCGACGCAGATGCGGAGCGGATCGGCGCGCCGGGCGCATTCCAGCACGTAGCTCTTCGAGTCCTTGCCGATCACGAACCACGGCGGGAACTGGAACAGAAGCACGCCCAACTTGCCGCCCTCGTGCAGGGGCATGAGTGCCGACAGGAACCGGTCCCATACCTCGTCGACGATCGCAGCGTCGACATCGTCGACGTAGAGCGACTTCTTGTCCCGCGGCACGTCGAGGTCCTTGTACAACGCATCCGGACGCGTCGGGTGCTTCGTGAGGAGCGAGAACGCCTTGATGTTGAACGTGAAGTCCCGCGGGGTCCGCTCGACCCACCGGACCGAGTTCTCCTCACTGGGAGGGAAGTAGTACGTGGAATCGACCTCCACGAGCGGAAACTGCTCGGCGTAGAAGCGAAGCCGCTCCTCGGCGCTGTTCACACCCGGCGGATACCAACCGGATGCGAGGAGGGACTTGTCGGTCCACGACGCCGTTCCGATCAGGACACTGCCCATCACGACACCCGCGGCACGATGCCGGCCGTCGTCTTCGACACGGAGAGGCCGCGTCTCTTGAGAGCGAGCGCGAAGGTGTGCGCGTTCGCCGGTGCACAGCCGTGCCAGTCGTTGTTGAAGAAGACGTACACATCGGCGTCGCGGTCGTAGACCTCGAGCAACCGGTCGGCCCAGCCTTCTAACGATGACCGTCCGTAGCAGGGATCGGGCTTCGCCGCGCCGTGGTGGAAACGGAGATAGCCCCATCCCGCCGTTCTCCACAGCGCCGACACCGGCTGCGACTTCCGGCGCGGCTTCACCGCGTCGGATCCGAGGTCGCCGTCGGCAAGGCAGAGCGCGGCGCCGTACCTCTCCAGGAGCGCCCTTGTCTCGGCGGTCCACCACGAGTCGTGGCGGAACTCCACCGAGACGCGGACGTCCGACGGGAAGAGCCGCAGGGTCGACTCGAGCGCGGCATGGTCGGCGCGCAGCGTAGGAGGAAGCTGCAGGAGAACGGCCGCGAGCTTCCGTCCGAGGCCGACGGCACGGTCGAGGAAGCGCGCCACCGGCTCCTCGGGGTCGCGCAGGCGTTTGATGTGCGTCAAGAAGCGGCTCATCTTGACGGTGAAGAGGAAGTCCGACGGCGTTCGCTCCGCCCATGCCTCGAAGGTGTGACGCTCGGGCAGACGGTAGAAGGCGTTGTTGCTCTCGACGATGTCGAACATCTGGGTGTAAGCCTCGAGCCAGCGGGACTTGGGCACTCCCGGCTCATAGACGACGCCTCGCCAGTCGTCGTACTGCCAGCCGGACGTTCCTACGAAGACGGTCATGCTCACGCGCTACCCGATGCCGCTCTCGTACACACCCACACCTTTACGTGGTCTTGATCCGCGACGTCTAGCATCGAGTCATGCGTCTGTTGGTCGTCGAGGACGAGACCGACCTCGCCGACGCCGTCGCCGCCGGCCTGAAGCGGCAGGGTTACGCCGTGGACGTCGCGTACGACGGCGAGACGGCGCTCGAGAAGGGGTTGGTCAACGATTACGACCTCGTCTGCCTCGACCTGAACCTTCCGGGGGTCGACGGACTCGAGGTCTGCCGGCGTCTGCGCGAGCAGGCTCCCCATACGCGCGTCCTCATGCTTACGGCGCGCGACGCGGTCGAGGATCGCGTCGCGGGGCTCGACCAGGGTGGAGATGACTACCTCGTGAAGCCGTTCGACTTCGACGAGCTCACCGCCCGCGTGCGGGCCCTCCTTCGGCGGGACGCCGGCCGCTCCGGCGCGACCCTCCACGTGGGTGACCTCGTGCTCGACGACGCGTCGCACGAAGCACGGCGCGCCGACCACCTCCTCCCCTTAACGCCGAAGGAGTTCGCGCTCCTCCGCTACTTCATGGCGAACCCGGGGCGGGTCCTCTCCGCGGAGGAGCTACTCGAGCACGTCTGGGACGAGTTCGCCGATCCCTTCACGAACACCGTGCGGGTGACGGTGATGACCCTCCGGCGAAAGCTTGAGGCGGCGGGAGATGGCCAGCCGATCGAGACCGTCGTCGGCAAGGGGTACCGGCTGGTGACGCCGTGAACGCGACCGACCTCCCGGAGTGGGCGCGGTCGATCCGCGTCCGCCTCACGCTCCTCTACTCCGCGGTCCTCTTCGGCATCGCCGCGCTCGTAGTCGCCGCCATCTACGTTGCCCTCTCCTTTCAGCTCAGGGGGGAGCCGCTGACGCGCCAGTTACAGGTGCGCGGTTTCGTTCAGATGCCGGACGGCTCCGTCGCGACCACCGACCAGTTCGTTATCGCGGATGCGCGCGCCGTCGAGCGCGCGGTGAACGAAAGGACGCTCGATCGTCTGGCGACGTTCTCGTTCGGAGCACTCGGCGTGCTGTTCGTGACCAGCCTCGGCGTCGGCTACGTCATCTCCGGCCGCGTGCTCGAACCGATCGGCCGGATCACCGATGTCGCCCGCCGCATCCAGGCCAGCGATCTCAGCCGGCGCATCGAGCTGCAGGGTCCGGACGACGAACTGAAGCGGCTGGCCGACACGTTCGACTCGATGCTCGAGCGCCTCGACGACGCGTTCGCCGCGCAGCGCCGGTTCATCGCCGACGCGTCGCATGAGCTTCGCAACCCGCTCGCGATCGTACGGACGAACCTCGACATCGCGTTGAGCAACGACAAAGACGATCCCGCCGAGCTACGGCGCGCCGCCGAGGTCGCGCGCCGGGCCGGCGACCGGATGGCGCGGATGGTGGACGATCTGCTCCTGCTGGCGCGTCAGGAGAGCGTCGATCGCCCACGGGAGGAGATCGACGTAGGGCATGTGGCCGACGAGGTCGCGGACGATTTCGAGGCCGCGGCGCGCTCCCGGGGCGTGCGGCTGACGCGCTCGTGCAACGACGGCCTCGTCGTGCTCGGCGATCCGGATGCGGTGCGGCGCGCACTGGCGAACCTGCTCGATAACGCCGTACGCGTCTCGTCCGAGGGCGGCGAGGTGGTGATCGGCACGGGCTCCGCCGGAGACTGGGTGTGGGCCGCGGTCGGCGACGAGGGCCCGGGCATCGCCCCGGAGGATCAAGAGAAGATCTTCCGCCGCTTCTGGCGCGCGGACGAGGGCCGGTCACGGGATGCAGGAGGCACCGGCCTCGGCCTCGCCATCGTCGACCGCATCGTGTCCTCCCACGGGGGGAACGTGCGCCTCGCTTCCAGGGTCGGCGAGGGCTCCACCTTCCTTATCTGGCTGCCGCGGGCAGGGGCCTCCGGGACGCGCCCTCCGGAGACTCCGCCTCAGCTCGTACGCGATACGCCGCGCCTCGTGTGACCCTTTAGCAAGTCTTTAGCCCGCGCCCGGTACCTTGCCGTCGATGCATCCTTCGGAGGTCGATCACGTGAACGAGCGAGACGATACTTTCGTGGCTCCCGATCCCACCGCTCCCCACGAGCCGGTGCGCGACGAAACGACGCCGCTATGGCTTCCCCAGGACGAGGCGCCCGCCGCACCGCCGCCTCCCAGCCCCTCCGCCCCGGCGTGGCGGCGGGTCGCCCTCGTCCTTCTCATCCCGCTGCTCATCGCCGCGGGATTCCTCGTCGGCCGGACGAGCGTCGAGGACGACCCCTCGACTACCCGCGCCCCCGGCGAGCAGGGGGCTCCCCGAGCGGCCGCGCCGGCCCCGTTGCCGGAGGACGTCGCGGGTGAGGAGCCCGTCGCCGCGGTGGCGCAAGCCGTGCTTCCCTCGGTCGTGCAGATCGGCGTGCCCGGCTCCGGGCTCGGATCGGGCGTCATCTACGACGCCGATGGGTTGATCATGACGGCCGCTCACGTCGTCGAGGGAACCGACGTCGTCGACGTGCGCCTCTCGGACGGTTCGCGCCTCGAAGGACGCGTGGTCGGAAGCGACCCGAACAGCGACATCGCCGTCGTGCGCGTGGACGAGTCGGGCCTGCCCGCGGCCGCCCTCTCGGACGAAGATCCCGTCGTCGGTCAGCTGGCGGTGGCGATCGGGAGCCCCTTCGGGTTGGAGAGCACGGTGACGTCGGGCGTCATCAGCGCGGTGAGCCGCGCCGTGCAGAGACCGGATGGAACGTTCCAGACGATGATCCAGACCGACGCGCCGATCAACCCGGGGAACTCGGGCGGCGCGCTCGTCGACCGGCGCGGCCGCGTGATCGGCATCAACGATGCCATCCGCACCACGACCGGAGGAAACGTCGGCGTCGGCTTCGCGGTGCCGATCGACGTAGCGCAGTGGGTTGCCCAGCAGCTCGTCGCCGGCAAGACCGTCGAGCCGGCGATGCTCGGGATCAGCGGCGGCCCGGTCCGCGATGGGCGCGCCGGAGCGCTCGTGACCCAGGTGATCGCCGGCTCCCCTGCCGCCCGCGCCGGTGTCGAGGAAGGTGACGTGATCACTGCGATCGACGGCACCCTCGTCGAGAGCATGGAGGACCTGGCGGCGGAGATCCGCTCGATGCCGCCCGGCGAGGAGGTCACGCTCACGATCGACCGCGACGGCGAGACGATCGAGGTGAGGGCGACCCTGGCATCGCAGTCGGAGGTCCAGCGGACGGGGTAGATCTCGGGGCGCGGCGGGGAAGATCGACCGCATGAGAAGCAGGCGGTCCCTCCCCGTCATCGCCGCGATCGCCGCGCTGGCCTTCGCCCTCCCGGCGGTCGCCGCTCCGGATCGCTGGCCGGGCCGCGCCTCCTACTCGGTTCCGAAGGCCAAGCTCGACGCCGCGCTTTCGTGCTCCCCGGAAGTCTCCTCGGAACACGAGCCCGTCCTCCTCGTGCACGGGACCGGTGCCAACCGAGAGGCGAACTTCAAGTGGAACTACTGGCCGGCGCTGCAGCGCAGCGGCTTCACCGTCTGCTGGGTCGAGCTTCCTCGCGCCGCGCTGGGAGACATGCAGATCGCGGCCGAATACGTCGCGCGCGCCGTCGAGGTCATGCAGCGCCGGTGGCGCTCCCCCGTCGACGTGATCGGCCACAGCCAGGGCGCGGTCCTTCCCCGCTGGGCGATCAAGTACTTCCCGTCGGGTAGGCACGTCGACGACTGGGTCGGGCTCGCGGGTCCGAATCGCGGAACGCTCGTCGCCGACGTCTCGGCCGCCTCGGGCGAAACCGCCGAGGCCGTGTGGCAGATGCGCCTTCGGAGCAGGTTCATGGCCGTGCTGAACGCGGGCGACGAAACCCCCGGCCCCATCTCCTACACCTCGATCTACAGCGCGCATGACGAGCTGGTGCAGCCATGGACCACGGCCGGGCTGCGCGGCGGGAGGAACATCCTGATCCAGGACTTCTGCCCCGGACGAGCCGTCACGCACGTCTCGATGCTCCTTGATGCGGCCGTGTACGCGCTCGTGCTCGACGCGCTGACGCATCCCGGACCGGCAGATCCGTCGAGGGCTCCGTCTCTCGTGTGCTTCGCCACCTACATGCCGGGGGCCGCGCCCGCCTTCCCCGGCAGCATCCCGGACTGGTCCGAGGAAGTGGTCACCTCGCGCGAGCCGCCGCTGATGCCGTACGCGCGTCGCCGCTGAAGGTCAGAGCTCCGGAAGGCCCTCGAAGGTCGTGGAGGGATCCGCGTAGAGCCGCCGCGGGATGCGCCCGGCGCGCCGGGCGAGTCGTCCCGCCTCGACCGCCCTCCGCATCGCCTCGGCCATCGCGCCGGGGTCCTGCGCACGCGTGACCGCAGAGGCGAGCAGCACAGCGTCACAGCCGATCTCCATCGCGAGCGCCGCGTCGGACGCGGTGCCGACGCCGGCGTCGAGGATCACCGGCACGGAGGCACCCTCCACGATCAAGCGGAGGTTGTACGGGTTGAGTATCCCCATCCCACTGCCGATCGGACTACCGAGGGGCATCACCGCCGCGCATCCCACGCGTTCTAGCCGCCGCGCCAGGATCGGGTCGTCGTTCGTGTAGGGCAGGACGACGAAGCCTTCGTCCACGAGCTGCTCCGCTGCATCCAAGAGCTCCACCGCATCCGGGAGGAGCGACTCGTCGTCGCCTATGACCTCGAGCTTTATCCAGTCGGTCTCGAACGCCTCACGAGCGAGGCGGGCGGTCGTCACCGCGTCGCGCGCCGTGAAGCAGCCGGCGGTGTTTGGAAGCACGTCACATCCGGCGCGCCGCAGGACATCGAGGACCCCTCCGCGAGAGCGGTGGTCGACGCGCCGGAGCGCAACCGTCGCGAGCTCTGCTCCGGATGCAACGACCGCTCTTTCGAGCGCGTCGAGGTTCGTCGCTCCGCCTGTGCCCAGGATGAGGCGCGAGCTGAAGGTGCGGCCGGCGATGACAAACGGATCGTCCACTCAGCCTCCCTGGGTGGCTACGAGGATCTCGACGCGATCGCCCTCCGCCACCCGGGTCTCGTTCCACGAACTACGCCGCACGACCTCCCCGTTGTGCGCGATCGCGACGCCCTGTCCCGCCTCGCCGCCGACGGCGTCCGCCGCCAGCGCGGCAAGCGTGACCGGGCCCTCCAGCTCTCGCGGCGCGCCGTTCACGACCACTCTCACGCGGGCTCCCGGGCGAAGCGGAGCGGTGAGAACGGTTCGAGCAGAGGCGGCTCTTCCCCTGCCAGGAGCGCAGCGATCTCGTCCGCCGTGACCGGCGTGAGCAAGATGCCGTTGCGGTAATGGCCCGTGGCGACGACGAGGTTCTCGAGCGCGCCGCGTCCGAGGAGCGGAGCGTTATCCGGGGTGCCGGGGCGCAACCCGGCGAGCGTCTCGATGAGCTCGCACTCCCTCAGGCCCGGGACGAGCTCGAAGGCCGAGCGCAGCAGTTGGAAGATGCCGTCCGCGGTCACCGTGGTGTCGAAACCCCGCTCCTCCACCGTCGCGCCGATCGCTATGCGGCCGTCGGAACGCGGCACGATGTAGACGTCGACGCCGCGGACGTTGCGCGACAGCGGAAGCTCCCCTTCCTCCGCCCTCAGGTACAGCAGCTGCCCCTTCACCGGACGCACCGGAGGGACGGCTTCCGGAGGCAGTCCGGGAAGAGCGGCGCTCCAGCATCCCGCGGCCAGCACGAACGTCCCCCCACGGCGGACCTCGCCGCTCGCGAGGCGCCCGCCGGTGATCCGCGCGCTGCCCACCTCTACGGCGGCAACGCGTGCCGCGGTCAGCTCCACACCCGACCGTCGGCACGCTTCCAGCAAGGCCTCGCCGAGGAGGCGGTTGTCGACCGCGTGGTCGCCCTCGATGAGGAAGCCTCCGCGGACGTGCGGGGTGAGCCCCGGCTCGAGCGCACGCGCCTCTCGCCCCGAGAGACGGCTGACCTCGAGGCCCAGCTTCCGCTGGAGGGCGTAGATCTCGCTCAACGCGGCGAGGTCGTCGGCGCCGGGCGCGACCATCAGCGTTCCGGAGCGCCGGTATCCGGCCGGACGACCGGCGGCTTCCTCGAGCTCTTCGATGAAGTCGGGGTAGCGCCGCGCCGAGTCCGCGGCGAGATCGAGCAACGCCTCCTCGCCGTGGTGGACCTCGGTGACGGGGGCGATGAGCCCCGCGGCCGCCCAGGAAGCGCCTCTGCCCGGGGCATCGTCCACGACCTCGACCGTGAGCCCGCGCTGGCGGGCGCGCCACGCGATCGACAGCCCGATCACGCCGCCGCCGAGGACGACTACATCCGGTGCGGCCTCCGACATCTGCTCCCTCCCCACGCGCGCATTACCGCGATCGGGTTTTGGGGGTCGCGGGCGGCGACGGCCCGCCTCTCAGCCCGGTGGCCTCCGAGCTCCCCGCAGGCGTTCGCTCCAGTATAGGAGCGCGTCAGGCGGGCGCCGCGGCCGAGCGGCCGGCGAGCCGGGCGAGGATCGAGCCGGGCTCGACTTCGAGGCTCTTGCGCAGGCGCACGACGGTGCCGCTCGTGCGGTCGGAGACGAAGCGGAGGTCGTCGACGAGAGCCTTCATGAGATACACGCCGCGTCCGCTCTCGGCCGTGGGCGACGCCTCCCCCACGGGGATAGCATCCACGTCGACATCGCCGCCGGTGTCGATGACGCTGATGGTGCAGTCGGTCTCGTCGATCGAGACCTGAACCTCATAGCCGTCATCGGTCGTCTCGGCGTGGCGGAGCACGTTGGTGCACGCTTCCGAGACGGCGATCTCGATGTCGGAGGCGCAGTCGCGGCCGACGCCGAGCCGGTCGAGGGACGACCGGCACATGTGCCTCACGAAGGGAACGCTCGCCTCGTCACGCGGAAGGCAGAGCGTGAACGTCAGCTGCATAAAAGGCAAGGTTCCCGATGCTGCCTCACCCAAACCCGCTCGGAACGGGTCATCCGAAGAAGACCTCGGCGGTCTCGTACAGCTCGGGGTCGAGCGTCTTGAGCTCTCCTACGCCTTTCTCCAGGGGGACCCGGACGATGTCGGTTCCTTGCAGAGCGACCATCTCACCGTAGCCTCCTTCCGCGACGGCGTCCACGGCGGCGATGCCGAAGCGCGTCGCGAGCACGCGGTCGAACGCCGTCGGTGTTCCGCCTCTCTGGATGTGCCCCAGGATCGTCACACGTGTCTCGTAGCCCGTGCGTTCCTCGATCTGCTGCTCCAGCAGCACCCCGATCCCACCCAGCCGTACGTGGCCGAAGGCATCTCGCTGGCTCGTCTGCACTGCCTCCTCGCCTTCCTTGGGAACCGCGCCCTCGGCGACCACCACGATCGAGAACCGCCGTCCCCTCTGGTGACGATGCCGGATCACGTCGCAGACCTCGTCGATGGCGAAGGGGCGCTCCGGGACCAGGATCACGTCGGCGCCGCCGGCGATGCCCGAGTAGGTCGCGATCCACCCGGCGTGCCGCCCCATGACCTCGACGACCAGGACGCGGTTGTGCGACTCGGCGGTCGTGTGCAGCCGGTCGATGGCGTCGGTGCAGATCTGCACCGCGGTGTGGAACCCAAAGGTGAAATCGGTTGCGGAGAGATCGTTGTCGATCGTCTTCGGAACGCCCACGACATCGATTCCCTCACCGCTGAGGCGGTGGGCCACGCCGAGCGTGTCCTCGCCTCCGACCGCGATCAGGCAGTCGATCTTCTCCGCGGCGAGGCTTTCCTTGACCCGCTCTACGCCGCGCTCCTCCTTGAAGGGGTTCGTGCGTGAGGAGCCGAGGATCGTCCCGCCGCGGTGGAGGATGCCCGAGGTGTTGTCGGTCGTCAGGTCGACCAGGTCGTTCTCGACGACTCCGCGCCAGCCGTCGCGGAAGCCGACGATCGCGTGGCCGTAATGGTTGACTCCCTTACGGACGACGGCGCGGATCACCGCATTGAGGCCCGGGCAGTCGCCGCCGCCGGTGAGGATCCCGATCCGCGCCATGTCTCCCCCGCTGGATAGAAGTTGGACGCCGATCATCCCGCGGACGAGGGCGAGGCTCAATCGCGGCGTCCCGTGCGTCGATAAACAAGCCGATGATCTCGTCGTCCCGACGCGCCCCGAGAGCGATCGCCGCCGCCGCTATCGCGGCGAGCCTCGCCGCGACCGCGCCGGGACCGGCCGCCGCGACCGATCTCGATGCACTGCGGGCGCGCGCCCAGCGGCTGGGTGATGAGGTGACGGTGTTGGAACACCGTCTGGAGGAACTGCGCGACCGGCAGCGGGCGCTCGAAGGGGAGATCGCCACCGTCACACGCGACATAGGCGCGCTCGAGCTGACGCGACGCGACGCCGGCGCGGCCGAGAGAGCCGCCGAGGAGGCCTTCATCGCGGACGCCGTCGAGATCTACAAGAGCGGCTCGTCCATGGGGAACCTCGATCTGATCCTGTCGGCTCGCAACGTCTCCGACCTCGAGCTGTTCCTCGCGGTCGGCGGAGCCGCGGCACGGCGCGCCGAAGAGATGCTGCGCCGCGCCGCCCGGGAGCGAGAGAGGGCGGAAGAGGCGCAGCTCCGGCTCGACGAACGGAAACAGCGGCTCATCTCCTCTCAGCAGCGGGTCGCCGCAGTCACCACCGATATCGAAGAGACGCTGGCGCGGCGACGCGCCACCTTGCGCCGGCTGGCCGAGGAGATCGAGCGGCTCGAGCGCCAAGCGCGGCGCGCCGCGGCGGCGGCCGCAGACCCGGCCGGCGCCTTCGACCGTCTACTGAGCGGAGGCGGCAAGCCCCTGCGCGGCATCCCCGACGGCTACACCTCGACGGGTGTCTCGTTCGAGGGGATCGCTTCCTGGTACGGGCCCGGCTTCGAGGGGAATCCCACCGCCTCCGGCGCGATCTTCGATCCGAGCAAGCTCACGGCCGCGAGCAAGGAGCTCCCTCTGGGCACGTGGCTGTATGTCGAGCATGAAGGGCGCGGCGTGGTCGTCCTGGTGAACGACCGGGGTCCCTACATCGACGGCCGCATCCTCGACCTCAGCCAGGCCGCCGCCGAGACGATCGGCATCACCGGCCTCGGGTGGGTCTACGCCGAGATCCTCGTCAAGAGGTAGCCAGTCGTTTCACCAGCGAGACGACCGTCCCGTCCGGCCCCACCGCGACGTCGACCTCATCCATGAGCGACCGGATGATGTCGAGTCCGTAGTTCATCGCCTCTTCACTCTCATCGTCGCGGCGCGACGGATGCGACACGCGCGACCACTCCTTGCCGGTGAAGTCCCTCACGTAGAACCGCGCCAGGCTGTCGGTGATCTCCCACGCGACCGTGGGCGACACCGGCGCGTCCGCTTGCACCAGCGCGCGCGTGCAGGCTTCGGTGACGGCCACGAGACAGTCGAAGAGATCGGACTGGTCGATGTCGCGTCGCGCGAGGTCGGCCCTTATCTGCCGCCGCACCTGCGACAGGCTAGCTTTGTCCCCCAGCGGCTGAGCTCGCACGACGACCATTATCGACGTCTCCGGAGGGGTGGATGGCCGAGCTGGTGTGCGCTATCGATGCCGGGACCACCGGCATCACGGTCCTGGTGCTGGACGCCGACGCTCGGGTGCGAGGGCGCGCTTATTCCGAGTTCACGCAGCACTTCCCGCGCCCCGGCTGGGTCGAGCACGACGCCGAGGAGATCTGGGAGGTCACCCGCGGCGTTCTCGGCGCGGCCCTCGAGGACGCCGGGGCGTCCGGATCGGATCTGGCGGCCATCGGCATCACGAACCAGCGCGAGACGGCGGTGCTGTGGGACCGGAAGACGGGGCAGCCGGTGGCAGGCGCGGTGGTCTGGCAGTGCCGGCGAAGCGCCGCGATCTGCGAGCGTCTGCGGAGCGAGGGGCTGGAAGACGAGCTGCGCCGCCGCACGGGACTCGTCCTCGACCCGTATTTCTCGGCGTCCAAGATCATCTGGCTGCTCGACAACGTAGACGGCGCCCGCGGGCGCGCGGAGGCCGGTGAGCTTGCTTTCGGAACGATCGACACCTGGCTCATCTGGAAGCTCACCGGCGGTGAGGTCCATGTCACCGAACCCGGGAACGCGTCGAGGACGATGCTCTACTCGCTCGCGGAGCGGAAGTGGGATCCCTGGATCCTCGACCGGCTCGACATCCCAGCGTCGCTCCTTCCCGACGTCCGGCGCACGAGCGGCCGCTTCGGCGCCACTTCTTCTTCGCTGCTCGGAGGTGCCGAGGTGCCGATCTCCGGTGCCGCGGGCGACCAGCAAGCCGCGCTGTTCGGCCAAGCGTGCTTCGAACGGGGCATGGCGAAGAACACCTACGGCACCGGCTCGTTCGTTCTGGTGAACACCGGTGCCGATCCGGCGCACAGCGAGCGCGGGCTGCTCGCGACCGCCGCGTGGGACGTCGGCGGCGGGGTGGAGTACGCGCTCGAAGGAGCGATATTCACGACCGGCGCCGCCATCCAGTGGCTTCGTGACGGCCTCGGCGTCATCTCCGAAGCAGCGGAGACCGGACCGCTCGCGGCGAGCGTGGACGATTCGGGCGGCACCTATCTCGTGCCGGCGTTCGTGGGTCTGGGCGCGCCGCACTGGGACCCTTACGCGCGCGGGACGTGGATCGGGATCACGCAGGGAACCACCAAAGCTCATCTCGCCCGCGCGGTCGTCGAGGCGATGGCCTTCCAGACGCGTGACGTGGTCGAGGCGATGGTCGCCGACTCCGGCGCGCCCCTTCAGGAGCTCCGCGTCGACGGCGGCGCCAGCGTCATGGACGTCCTCTGCCAGTTCCAGGCCGATCTCCTCGGCGCACCGGTCAGGCGTCCTGCCAACCAGGAGACGACCGCTCTCGGGGCCGCCTATCTCGCGGGGCTGGACGCCGGTGTGTGGTCGAGCCGAGAGGAGATCGCGGCGAAGTGGGCGGTTGCGGCCGAGTACGAGCCGCGCATGGGACGCGACGAAGCCGACGCGCGCTACGCGGAGTGGCGGGAGGCGCTCGACCGCTCACGCGCGTGGGCGCGAGCGGAGTAGCTCAGCCGACCAGCGCCTCGTCGGCCAGGTCGATGTCGTCCACCGGCCGGGTCGACTCCGGCAACGGCTCGGTCGCGGTCCGGGACGCGTACTCGTCCACGTACTCCTGGCCCGAGAGCTGCATGATCTCGTACACGATCTCGTCCGTGACACTCCGGAGCGCGAACCGGTCGCGCTCTCGGCCCTCGAACCTCGAGAAGTCGAGGGGCTTTCCGAACCGGACCACTACGCCGATCCGACGGCCGCGATGGAACAGCCGCGGGTACTTGCGGTTCTTCGGCATGACCACGTCGGTACCGACGAGCCCGCACGGGATGACCGGGGTCTTCGCCGCCAGAGCGAGGCGCGCCACTCCCGTACGCCCTCGATGAAGCCGGCCGTCCGGAGACCGCGTCCCTTCGGGATAGATCCCCAGCAACTTCCCTTCCTCGAGGACCTCGAGCGCGATCTCGAGCGACTGCTGCGACTTCTTTCCGCCCTCGCGCTCGCACGGGATCTGACCCGCGCACGTGAAGAACCAGGATGTCTTGGGCGATTTGAAGTAGTCCGCCTTGGCCAGATAGGTGACTTTGCGCCACTTGATGACGAGGGGGATGAAGAAGGAGTCGAGGAACGAGACGTGGTTGGCGGCGACGATCGCCGCACCCCGCCGCGGCACGTTCTCGAGCCCCTCCACCCGGATGCCGTAGGCCAGCTTGAGGAGAGGCTTGAGCACGGCCTTGAAGACCCAATACATCACGACAGATGTGTCCCCTTCTCTCCCCTCGCCGGCCGCCATGTTAGAGAATCCGTCGAGCACCCGCGACCGGACCCTGTGGTCAAGTTTTGTCTGCGGACGTGGAACGCTCGTTACGGCGCGCCGAGGCGAAAGGGCAGATCGTGACCGAACCCCAGGTCTTGGAAGGAGCAGAGGCGTTCCGAATCGGATCCGGGCCCACCGGCGTCTTGATGATCCACGGCTTCACCGGCTCACCGCAGAGCCTGCGCGCGCTGGGCGAGGACCTTGCCGCGCGGGGGTGCGCGGTCGAAGGCATCCGCCTTCCCGGCCACGGCACCACGTGGCAGGACTGCAACCTCGCCACCGCCGAGGACTGGAGGCGCGCCGTCGACGAAGGCTTCGACGTGGTGGCCGATGGCCGTGACGAGGTCTTCATCGTCAGCCTCTCTTTCGGCAGCGCGCTGGCCGCCGATCTGATGGCGCGCCGGGCCGATCGCCGCATCAAGGGCTGGGTGTCGCTGGCGGGCTTCGTGCACACCGACGACCCGCGTCGATTCGTGAGTCCGGTCGTAGCGCGCCTCGTCGGCTCGGTCGCCGGCGTGTCGAACGACATCGCCGATCCCGACGGGCGCGAGGTCGCCTACGACCGGTTGCCCACGCGCGCGTCGCTTCAGATGCTCAAGGTGATCAAGGCGGCGCGCACCGCGCTCCCGAAGGTCACCTGTCCGGTGCTGATCATGCACGGACGCAACGACCACACGGTCAAACCGAAGAACGCGGAGATCATCCTCTCGAACGTCTCGAGCGAGAAGAAAGAGCTCGTCTGGCTCGAACGGTCGTATCACGTCATCACGCTCGATTACGACAGAGAAGAGGTCCGTCGCCGGACCCACGACTTCATCCGGGAGCACTCAGATGTTCACTGAGCACGTGCGGCTCGAGGGCCAGATAATCGACTCGCTCACGCTGCCGAAGGTCCTCGACGAGATCGTCGAGACGGGCGCGCGCTACGAGATCCTCGACCTCCAGGTCGGCGTTCGGCACGACGACCCGTCGTCGGCACGCATCAAGGTGATCGCCGACACCGAGGACCTGCTCACCCGGCTGATCGAGCGCCTGCGCCAGCACGGCGCGAACCCCGAGACGGTCGAGGACGCGGAGCTGGGTGAGGCGGACGTCGACGGCGCCTTCCCTCCCGGCTTCTACTCGACCACCAACCTCGACACCGAGATCCGCGTCGACGGACGTTGGATCCGCGTCGAGCGCTCGGAGATGGACTGCGGCATCGTCTACGACGGAAGGACGGCGAGAACGATCGCTATGGCCGACGTCCGCAGAGGCATGCGCATCGTCATGCGCGGCCTCGGCATCCGTGTCCTCCCGCTGGAACGGGCGGCCGAAGAGCAGGGCAGGGCCAGCTTCGAGTTCATGTCGTCCGACGTCTCCTCCGAGAAGCCGAAGGCGCTCCTCGTCGAGCAGGTCGCGCAGCAGATGCGCGCGGTGAAGGAGAACGGGCAGAGGATCCTCTGGGTGGCGGGGCCGGCGGTCGTCCATACGGGATCGGCGCCCGACCTCTGCGCACTCATCCGCGCCGGATACGTCGATGCGCTCTTCGCCGGCAACGGCGTCGCCGCGCACGACATCGAGAGCAACATCTACGGGACCTCGCTGGGCGTCTACCTTGCGGAGGGAACGCCGGCCGACCACGGCCACGAGCACCACATCCGGGCGATCAACGAGCTCCGGCGCCACGGCACGTTCAAGGCCGCCATCGATGCCGGCGTCTTCGAAGACGGCGTCGTGTACCACCTCGTCACGAGAGGTTGCGATTACCTCTTCGGCGGCAGCGTCCGCGACGATGGACCGCTTCCCGAGACCGTCACCGACATGCTCGAGGTCCAGCGCCGCCTCCGCGACATCATCTGGGGCGCCGGCGGCAAGGATCCGGTCGCATACTGCATCGTCGTCGGGACCATGCTCCACGGCATCGCCACCGGCAACTGCCTCCCCGCTACGGTCCCACTGGTTTGCGTCGACATCAACCAGGCGACGGTCACGAAGCTGATGGACCGAGGTTCGTGGCAGTCGATGGGCATCATCACCGACGTCGGCCTCTTCATCCGCGAGCTCGCCGAGATGCTCGCGCCGGACGAGGTGCGCAGGCCGAGCGACGACGCCGACGTCCGCTCGGCGGGGAGCCGCACCCGGCGCTGAGCGCACAAATCCACGTCCTCGCGGCCCCCCCGGTGCAGGCTTGCCGCAGGAGCATCTGAATCTTGTTGAAAGGAGCGCGCGATGGGCGGAGCCGTGGTGCTCGGCGCAGTCATGCTCGCGATGGCCGGAATCACGCTGTATCTCGTCGGGAACCTCGTCAAGAGCATCCAGAACGAGAAGTCGACGTCGATGCGGCTATGGAAGAACTTCGGGCTCAGCCTCGGTTTCTGCACGCTCTTCCTGCTGAGCTGGGTCGGCCAAGCCGCCGCACAGTGGCAGGAGTACACCGATCAGCAACGTGAGCACAAGGAGCCCGTCGAGCTGGGGGACTTTGCCGCGCAGTTCAGCAGCCGGACCCTCGAGAACTGGCAGTCGGAATTCCTCCAGCTGTTCTCCTTCACGGTCATGGCGGCGATCCTGATCCACAAGGGCAGCGCGGAATCGCGGGACAGCGACGACCGCATCGAGGCTGCGCTGAAGCGGATCGAAGACCATCTCGGCACCGAGCCGACCCTGGACAAGGAGTACCGGAGCGGCACGGCGCTCCACGTCCTGCGCGACGAGGCCCAGGGATGGTCGGTCAAGGACGAATCCTCGCCCGAACCCGAGGGCTACTACGACACGCAGGAAGAAGCGATCAAGGCAGCGCGGGAGCTGGCGCGGAAACGGTCGACGACGCTGCGCATCCACGACCCCGACGGCAACATCCGCGACGAGACCGACTACGGCTCGAGCTAGAGATCGAGGCGCCGCCGCAGCTCGTCTTCGAGCGACGGCGACGACACCACCTCCAGCTCGTAAGCGGCCCGGTAGGCAGGCTTGTCGATCGAGATCACCTTACGCAGGTCGATCGGCGTAGCGATCAGGACGGCGTCGGCGTCGGAGTCGTTGATAGTCGCCTCGAGATCGGCGCGCTGCTGCGCCGAGTAGCCCATAGCGGGTAGCAGCGCTCCGATGTGCGGGTACTTCTCGTACACCGCCGCGATCGAGCCCGCCGCCCACGGGCGCGGGTCCACGAGCGCCGCCGCCCGGGCGCGCCGGGCCGCGACCACGCCGGCTCCGAATTCCATCTCGCCGTGCGTCAGGGTCGGGCCGTCCTCTACCACCAACACCCGGAGCCCGGACAGCTCGGCTCCGTCCTCTACGGTGATCGGCGACCGCGCCTCGACGACGACCGCGTTCTCGTTCACCGACTCGATCGTCTTCCGCAGCTCGGTAACCGTCTGCGGCTCCGCGGAGTCGATCTTGTTGATGACGACCACGTCGGCCATACGCAGGTTCGCCTCGCCCGGGTGATAGCGAAGCTCGTGCCCCGCCCGCAGGGGATCGGCGACCGTCACGTGCACGTCCGGCTCGAAGAACGGGAGGTCGTTGTTCCCGCCGTCCCACACGATGACGTCGGCGTCGCGCTCGGCCTCGCGCAGGATCGCGGCGTAGTCGATCCCGGCGAAAACGATGGAGCCGCGAGCGAGATGGGGCTCGTACTCCTCGCGCTCCTCGATGGTGCAGTCGTGGGCGTCGAGGTCGTCGACGTCCCCGAACCGTTGAACCGCCTGCTTGACCAGATCTCCGTACGGCATCGGGTGACGAACGACGGCGACCTGGCGCCCGGCGGCGCGCAGGATGTCACTCACCGCCCGCGTGGTCTGGGACTTGCCGGAGCCGGTCCGTACCGCACAGACCGCGACGCAAGGGAGGTTCGGCCGCAGCGCGGTCGAGCGTGGGCCGAGCAAGACATAGTCGGCACCGGCGGCGAGGGCGCGCGATCCGAGGTGCATCACGTACGCGTGGCTCACGTCGGAGTAGGCGAAGACGACCTCATGCGCATCGTAGCGGCGAATGACATCCTCGAGCTCGTCCTCGGGATGGATCGGGATCCCTTCGGGATAGAGGTCGCCGGCGAGCTCCGGCGGATACCGTCGTCCTTCGATGCCGGGGATCTGCGTCGCGGTGAAGGCGACGACTCGATGAGCCTCGGAAGACCTGTAGCGGACGTTGAAGTTGTGGAAGTCCCGTCCCGCGGCGCCGGCGATCACAACTCGTCTGACGTCGGTCGTGTCGCTCATCGGCGGGGAGCCTACACGCTGCTTGCGGCCGGAAGTAGGGTGGCCGGATGAAGGAGCGGAGGCTCACCAAGAGGGGCACGAAGCGGCGCGAGCAGGTGCTCGAGGCGGCCGCGCAGCTCTTCGCAACCCAGGGCTACCACGGCACGACCGTGGGCGACGTGTGCGACACGCTCGGCGTCGGCAAGGGCGTCTTCTACTGGTACTTCGAATCGAAGGAGTCGCTCTTCGCGGAGCTCCTCGAGAGCAGCCTCCTGCGGCTGAGGCGCGCCCAGCAGGCGGCTATCGATCAGACCGACGACCCGGTCCAGCGTCTCGAGCAGGGCATCCGCGCGTCGATCGAGTTCTTCCGGCGTCACTCCGAGGTGTTGGGGTTGATCCGGATCGCAGGTCGGTACGAGGAGTTCCAGGGCCTCGTCGCCAAGGGGCAGCAAGTGGTAGTGGCCGACACGGCCGGTCACATCAAGGAGGGCATGTCCCAGGGACGCGTCCGCGACGGCGATCCCGAGCTCATGGCGCACGGCATCCTCGGCGCCATCTTCCACTTCGTCGAGATCTACCTCGAGTTGCCGGAGCCCACCGCGCTCCGGCCGGGGCTCGACGAAGAGGCGGTGAACTTCTGCCTCCACGGCTTGCTTCGGAGGTGAGCCCTATCCGGGCGGTCCCGCCTCCAGCGCGCGCCTGACGCCCCTCGCCGCCTGGCGGATCCTCTGCTCGTTCTCGACCAAGGCGAAGCGGATGTGGTCGTCCCCCTGGGGGCCGAAGCCGACGCCCGGGCTCACCGCGACCTTCGCCTCCCGCACGAGCAGCTTGGCGAATTCGAGCGACCCCATGTGTCTGAACGGCTCTGGGATCGGCGCCCACGCGAACATCGTCGCCGGCGGGGATGGAACCTCCCACCCGGCGCGCCCAAACGCCTCGCACAGCACGTCGCGGCGCGCCCGGTAGACCTCGCGGATCTGCTTCGGCACCTCCTCGCACTCGTTGAGGGCGATGATGGAAGCGACCTGGATCGCCTGAAAGACGCCGTAGTCGAGATAGCTCTTGAGCTTCGTCAGCGCCCCGATCACGGCCGGGTTGCCGACGCAGAAGGCGACCCTCCACCCGGGCATCGAGTAGGACTTCGACATCGAGAAGAACTCGACGCCCACGTCCTTCGCCCCCTTCACCTGCAACAGAGACGGAGCGCGCTCGGCGTCGAAGACAAGATCGGCGTAAGCGAGATCGTGGATGACGACGACGTCGCGCGCGCGGGCGAACTCGACCAACTGCTCGAAGAAGCCGACGTCGACGACCGCCGTCGTCGGATTGTGCGGGAAGGAGCAGAGAACCACGCGTGGCTTCGGCTCGCTTCGCTCGTAAGCGCGCACCAGATCGCCGAAGAAGTCGCTCTCGAGTGACAGGGGAACCGACGTGATCGTGGCGCCGGCCAGGATCATCGCGTAGGTATGTATGGGGTACGTCGGCTCCGGGACCAGAACCGAGTCGCCCGGCTGCAACAACACCCAGGCGAGGTGACTGAGACCCTCCTTGGCGCCGATCGTGACCACCGCCTCGGTCTCGGGATCGAGTTCGACGCCCCAGCCGCGGGCGTACAGGTCGCAGACGGCGCGCCGTAGCTTCGGGATCCCCTTCGACGCGGAGTAGCGATGGTTCCGAGGATTGAGGGCCGCTTCGCGCAGCTTCTCGACCACGGCCTCGGGCGTCGGGATGTCCGGGTTGCCCATGCCCAGGTCGACGATGTCCTCTCCCTCGCGCCGGGCGCGCGCTTTCAGGTCGTTGACGATCGAGAAGACGTACGGAGGGAAGCGCTCGATCCGCCGGAACTCCATCACCCGGAACCTATCAGTCGTTCGGATCGTCGAGATCGGGCGTGTTGCCGTCGAGCCGCCGGAACTCGCCGAAGACGAGCGCTCCGTTCTCGAGGGCCACCTCTATCTCGACCACCCCGCCGTTCCCGAGCCCGCGGATGCGCGCCGAGCGGCGATCGTCGTAGCCGAGTGCTTCGGCGCTCAGCCACCGGATCGTCCCTCCGTGGCTCACGACCACCACCGTCTGACCCGGGTGTCTCTCGACGATCCGACGGAGCGCCCGGAGGGCGCGGTCGCGCACCTGCTGCGGCGACTCGCCGCCGGGGCGCGCCGAGTAGTGGCGCGCCGGACCCCACAGGTCGGGCCAGCGGGAGCGGATCTCATCGACGTGCAGGCCCTCCCACTCCCCCTGGTCCACCTCGCGCAGGTCGGGGTCCGTGTGCACCTCGAGTCCATGGGCGTCGGCGATCGCTCGCGCCGTGTCGATCGCCCGCGAGAGGTCGCTCGCGTAGACCGCCGTCACGTCGAGATGACGCAGCTCGTTCGCCGCGTGCACCGCCTGCCGGTGGCCGGCCGTGTTCAGTGGGACGTCGGCCTGACCCTGGGCGCGTTTCGTGCGGTTCCACTCGGTCTCCCCGTGCCGCACCAGAACGACCCTCGTCACGTCCGCCTCCTATCTCTCGCCTCGGAGCGCCTGCGCGAGACGCATCGGCGACGATCCGAGCCCGTGCCGGGCCGCGAGTTCCTCGAGCGCGCCGGCGTCCGGCTCGCGGCGCGACGTCATCTCGAGGGGTGCGTCGTCCACCATCCGCACGACTTCCCTCACCGCCGACAGATAGTCGCGCGCGGCCTCGAACGCCAGCGCCTGCTTGCGCGGGAGATCGTCCAGGTGCTCGAGGATGCCGTCGACCGAACCGTATGTCTCCAGGAGCTTCGCCGCGCGCACCGGGCCGATCCCGTCGACGCCCGGCAGCCCGTCCGACGGATCACCGCGGAGCATGGCGAACTCCCCGTACTGGCGAGGCCGCACGCCGTATTTCTCGAGCGCGGCCGCCTCGTCGAACCGCCGAAGATCACTCACGCCGCGCACCGTAAAGAGAAGCGCGACGTGCGGATCCCGAACCAGCGCGATGAGGTCGCGGTCGCCGGTCACGATCTCCATCCGCTCGTCGCCGGCGACGCCCGCCGCCATCGTCGCGACCACGTCATCGGCCTCGAGACCGCGGGCGATCGCACGCGGGAGGCCGGCGGCGTCGAGAACCTCCGCCAGGACGTCGAACTGGCGCGGCAGCTCCGGCGGGTCCTCAGGACGCTCCGACTTGTAACCGGCGTAGGCCGCCACCCGGAACGCGGGCCTCCAG
>DATLFS010000005.1:0-15761 GCA_035540935.1 Actinomycetota bacterium | reverse complement strand
GCCGGCATCTCGACCGAGTCGGGCATCCCCGACTTCCGCGGGCCGAACGGCGTCTGGACTAAGGACCCGAAGGCGGAGCGGCTCAGCGACATCCGCTATTACGTGTCCGACCCGGAGGTGCGCGCGCTCGCGTGGCAGGGGCGGTTGAACCACCCGGCGTGGACGGCGGCGCCGTCCGCAGGCCACACCGCTCTCGTGGATCTCGAGCGGAAGGGGAAGCTGGACCTGCTCGTCACCCAGAACATCGACGGCCTCCATCAACTCGCCGGGACCGATCCGGAGCGCCTGGTCGAGATCCACGGGACGATCCGCGAGGTCGAATGCCTCTCCTGCGGCGAACGCGCGCCGATGGAACGCGCGTTGGAGCGGGTGCGCGCCGGCGAGACCGATCCTCCGTGCCGGAGCTGCGGCGGGATATTGAAGTCGGCGACCGTGTCTTTCGGCCAGAGCCTCGACGCCGACCATCTGCGCCGCTCCCATGCCGCCGCAGGAGCATGCGACGTCTTCCTCGCCGTCGGCACCTCCCTGACGGTCTACCCGGTGGCGGCTCTTCCGGAGGTGGCGCTCGCCGGAGGTGCGCGGCTCGTGATCGTGAACCAGGGGCAGACGCCGTACGACGGCGTCGCTCACGCCCTCTTCGGCGGCCGGATAGGCGAGATCATGCCGAAGCTCGCTCTGCTCGTCTAGGCTCCCCCCGACCTGGAGACGAGCCGGCGGGCGCCGGACGGGAGGGGGACGTGGGGCGAACCGCCGGCCGCTGGCTGCGCCGGGCGACGAAGATGGCGGGCGGCCGCGCGCTCGTCGCCGCGATCGTAGTGCTGCTCGTGATCGGGCTTGGCTGCGCCATCCTCGTGTACACGACCGAGCGCGCGACCAACCCCGAGATGACGTCGATCGGCTCCGGCTTCTTCTGGGTGTTCGCCACGGTGGTCGACGATCCGCCGTTCCCCGTCG
Organism: Actinomycetota bacterium; assembly: GCA_035540935.1. Lineage (GTDB taxonomy): Bacteria > Actinomycetota > CADDZG01 > CADDZG01 > WHSQ01 > DATLFS01. Next base: position 14,807 of record DATLFS010000005.1, on the reverse strand, counting down.
AGTCCGGCGCGTCGCGCGCCGCCATGTACGCGCTCTTCCTCGTCAAGCCGGGATTGTGGTCGCTCGTCACCGCGGCGATCGCTTCACAGCTGTTGAACCTCGTACTGAAAAGGAACGCCGGGCTCGGGAGGGTCAAGTTGAAGGATCACATCGTCGTACTCGGCTGGAGCGGCAAAGGCACCGAGATAGTCAACGAGATCAGACGTCGCGACGACGCCGACTCGCAAGCCGAGGTCGTCGTGGTGGCGGCTCTCGAGTCGAACCCGTCGCCGGACCCGCTCGTGCACTTCGTGAGCGGCGACCCGACGCATGAGGCGGACCTCGAGCGCGCCTCGATCCGCGATGCCCGCACGGCGATCATCCTGGCGGACAACTCCTATCCCGGCATCGACGCCGAGGACATGGACTCCCGCACGCTCCTCGCGACGCTCGCGGTCGAGGCGATCAACCCCTCCTGTTACACGTGCGTCGAGGTGGTGCAGTCGGAGAACGTGCCGCATTTCAAGAGGACGAGCGCCGACGAGCTGGTCGTCTCGGGCCGCTTGACCGGGGCGTTGCTCGCGCATTCGGCGGTGACGCACGGTTTGTCGAAGATCGTCGGCGACCTGATCACGTTCCCGGAGGAGAACGAGTTCTACTGGGTCAACGTGCCGCACGCTCTCGACGGTAAGACCTTCGGCGACGCGCTCACGTGGTTCAACGACCACCATGCCTGCATCGCCATCTCGCTCGAGCGGGACGGATCGCACGTGACGAATCCACCGGCTGCGCACCGCATCGCCGGGGGCGACCGCGTTCTCGTGATCGCGGCCGAGCAGCCGCGCGTCTAGCGGCCTATCGCCTTGCCGACGAGGTCGGCGATGCGGCTGGGCGACCCCGTGGCCGCCTCCCGCCGGTCCGCCCACGCCATCGCGCGCAGCGCGAGGTTCGCGCCGAGCCAGCGGAAGGGTTCCGGCTCCCACCTCCGGGAGCGGTGCCCCACCCAGGGCAGACGCGTGATCGAGGTGTCCCGTCCGAGGATGAGATCGCGCAGAGTCCGTCCCGCGAGGTTGCTCGTCGCAACACCGTCGCCGACGTAGCCTCCCGCCCACGCGATGCCGCTCTCGCGGTCGTAGCCGACGGACGAGTACCAGTCGCGCGGGACGCCGAGCGGGCCTCCCCAGGTATGCGTGATGCGCGCGCCGGATGCCGCCGGCCACAGCGAACGCAGGACGCGGACGATCTCGGCGAACACCTCCGGCTCCTGGTCGAACGATGGGTCGACGCGCGAGCCGAAGTGATACGGCGCGCCCCGGCCGCCCATCGCGATCCGGCCATCCGTGGTGCGCTGCGCGTAGATGATCAGGTGACGCCCGTCGCTCACGGCCTCGTGCCCCGACCAGCCGATCTCCCGCCACACGTCCTCCGGAAGCGGCTCGGTAGCGACCATCAACGAGTAGATCGGGACGAGGGCGCGCCGCAACCCCGGCAGGCGCGCCGTGTATCCCTCGGTCGCCCGCACGATGACGCGGGCCTCGACCGCTCCGGAACGCGTCAAGACGCGGCGCGGCTCGATGCCGGTGGCCTCCGTCCGCTCGTAGACCTCGACCCCCGCTCGTTCGACGGCATGGGCCAGACCACGGACCAGCCGGGCGGGATGGACGGTGGCGCAATGCGGCGTGAAGACGGCCCCGCGTGCGCCGGTCACGCGAAGACGCTCGGCCGCCTCCGGCGCGTCCAGCCAGCGAACGTCGTCGGGGCCGAACCCCCAGCGCCGCTCGGTCTCGACCTCTTCGCGCAAGCGCGTCTCCTGTGCGGCCGACGTCGCGAAGACGAGGGTTCCGCTCTTGCGGAAGTGCGCGTCGATCGACTCCTTCGAGCAGACGCGGCCCACCTCGTCGACCGTGACGAACATCTCCCTCTCCAAATCGATCGCCGCGTCGCGTCCGTGGCGGCGCGCGGTCACGCCGCGACTTCCGGCGAACAGCGCAGAGCACCAGCCCCCGTTGCGCCCGGACGCGCCGAACCCGCAGATCTCTTTCTCGAGGACCGCGATCCGCAATGAGGGCTCGGCGCGAGCCAAGTAGTAAGCGGTCCACAGGCCGGTGTAACCGCCGCCGACGACCGCGACGTCGCAGCGGTGATCGCCGTCGAGCGACGGCCGCGGCCGGAGGTCGTCCCCGGCGGAATCGAGCCAGAAGGAGATGCGCCGGTAGTCCGTCAAAGTGGCGGGAAGAGGATTCGAACCTCTGTAGGCAAAGCCGGCGACTTTACAGGCCGCTCCCTTTGGCCGCTCGGGCATCCCGCCTCGTGCGCCCGACAGGATAACGGACGCGCCGGGCGGTCAGTCTCCGGATTCGCCCGCGTAGCTGCGCGCGGGAAGGTGCGATGCGTGGTCGTGATCGCGTGCGTGACCTGCGGCCCGCGCCTGTGCTGCGACGGCTGCCGCCTCCGGCGTGTCGACCTGCACGAGTGCCATCTGCAAGGCCGCCTCGGCCAGCGCGAACGCTCCCGTGCCGGGCGCCGACCCGGACGCCAGCAACGACTCGCCGGCGATGTCCAGCTCCGACAGGTCGGGGGTGAACGCGTCGCCGAAACGGCGCGCCGCGGTGAGCGTCTCGATGCGCTCCACGCGCTCGCCGGTCGCTCCATCGAGGAGCGACGCCGCGCGTGCTTCGGCCGTAGCGAGCCATGCGATCAAGGACTCCATCGGGTTCCTCGCGCCGCCGCCGGTGCCGTACCAGCCGAAGTGCACGTGCGGAGGCGTGGTCAGCGCGTTGCCGGTGTTGCCGCAGTATCCGATGACGTCGCCGGCGCGCACACGCTGCCCGCTGCGGAGCTCGTCGTTGAAGTGCGAGAGGTGCGCGTAGTACCAGTAGGACCCGCCCGTGTGGAGACGTGCGATGAGCCCGCCGAGGTCCTGCTCGTCGAACTCGATCGTGCCGTCCTCGGTCGCGATGACCGGTGCGCCGAACTCACAGAAGACGTCCTGCCCCTCGTGGGTTCGGACGATCGGTCCCGGGCCGTAACGCGGCGCGCCCCACGTGTCGATCCAGTTCGCTGGTCCGGCGACGATGAAGGGCGCGTAGACCCGCCGGGCGATGCGCTGCTCGCTCCATCCGAGCGCCCGCAGCCGTGCGGCGATGGTCACCAGACGGTCCGTCGAATAGGCGCCGCCGATGCGGTTGTAATCGAGATTCGGCACGAGGACCTCGTCTGCGCCGCGTCCCTTGCCGCCCCTCTTCTTGCCGGGCCGGTCGACGTCTCCGGGCGTGTCACCGGGCTTGGTCGTCCCGCCGCCGGTGTTGCCGCCGCCCGTATTGCCGCCGTTTCCGCCGCCACCTCCGCCGCTCGGAGGCTTCGTCGGGCTCGGGCTGGGGCTCGACGACGGCTCGTTTTCGGGGAGCAGGTCGGGGAGCGTCGGGGTGACGAAGGGCTGGGCCAGGGCATCGCCGCCGACGAGGCGCGCCGCGGGACGCGGGAGGACGAGCGCGGCGACCGAGAGGGCCACGACCGCGATCATCATCCGAGCGACGAACCTCATCCGGCGCCTTCCTTCCCGTTGCCTCTCCGGGCCGTTCGACCCGGCGTCGTCCTACCCAGGTTCTCCCCCGCCAGACCCGCTCCTGCCGGATTGACGCGCTCGTCCGGGAGGTTGCTCCCCCTTTGTCCGGAATGCGGTGTGGATCCGCCGCAGGCCGGATGAGCAGGATAAACGGCTAGCCGCGAGGCGCGCGCCGCTTCGCCTGTTCGCGCGTCCCGTTGCCGTTCGCGACGACCGCCGTGTCGAAGTCGACCTTCGACGGCGCCACGTCCTTGAGCAGCTCGTAGAGCGGACCGCCTTCGATCGTTTCGTGCTCGATCAGCCGTTCGGCGAGGTCGTCGAGCTCCGAGCGATGCTCGCTCAGGACCCGCAGCGCCTCCTCCTCCGCCGTCTCGAGCAGCCGTCGCACCTCGGCGTCGAAGGCCGCATGCGTCTCCGCCGACAGCTCGTTGAGCCCCGAGTCGCCTCCCAAGAACTGATCGATGTCGCTCGAGAGCAGTCGCACGCGCCCGAGCTGCGGGCTCATGCCGAAACGGCCGATCATGTCCTTCGCCAGCTCGGTGGCGCGTTCGAGATCCTCCTCCGAGCCGGTGGACGGCTCGCCGAGCACGAGCTCCTCCGCTGCAAGCCCGCCCATCGCCGCGACGATCTTCCGATACAGCTCGTTGCGCGTCAGGAGGATGCGCTCCTCCTCGCGTTCGATGCCGGTCAGGCCGATGCCGCGCCCTCGCGCCAGGATCGACACGCGGTGGATGTCCTCTGCCGCGTTGACCGCGGCCGCGACGATCGCGTGCCCGCCCTCGTGATAGGCAGCGCGCTGCCGCTCGTCTTCCGTGAGGACGCGACCGCGTCGCTTCGGCCCGTGCAGCACTCGCTGGATCGCTTCCTCCAACTCGGGAAGGTGGATCACGGTGCGCGACTGTCTCACGGTGAGGAGCGCCGCCTCGTTGATCACGTTGGCGAGGTCCGCGCCCGAGAACCCGGGCGTACGGCGCGCCAGGTAATTGAAGTCGACGTCGTCGGCGACGCGCTTCCCGCGTGCGTGCAGCTTGAGGATCTGCTCGCGTCCCTCGGCGTCGGGCTGGTCGACGGTGATGTGGCGGTCGAACCGGCCGGGACGCAGCAGGGCCGGGTCGAGGATGTCGGGACGGTTCGTAGCACCCATCACGACGATGCCGGCCGATACCTCGAAGCCATCCATCTCGACGAGCAGCTGGTTGAGCGTCTGCTCGCGCTCGTCCGACCCTCCCGAGGAACCGCCCGCTCCTCGCTTGCGACCGGCGGCGTCAAGCTCGTCGATGAAGACGATCGCAGGAGCGACCGCGCGCACTCGCTGGAAGAGGTCGCGCACGCGCGCGGCGCCGACGCCGACGAGTGATTCGACGAACTCGGCTCCGGCTACCGAGAAGAAGGGCACGCCCGCCTCGCCGGCGACGGCCTTCGCGAGCAGCGTCTTCCCACACCCCGGGGGACCGAAGAGCAAGACTCCCTTCGGCGGAACGGCGCCGATCTCCTCGTAGCGCTCGGGATCCTTGAGATAGTCGACCACCTCTCTCAGCTCCGTGACGGCTTCCTCGGCCCCGCCCACGTCTCCGAACGTCACCGGCGCGACGAACCCACGAGCCTGCTTCTTCTTGCCCATGGCACCAAACGCGATGACGTCGCCGATGCCGGACCCGCCCCCGCGGCCGGCGGTGAAGAGCAGGCCGAAGAACGTGGCCAGGATGAGGAGCGGGAGGAGGTAGGTGGCGACGGTACGAACGACGCCTTTGGCCGTCTGAGGATCGGTGAATACCTGGGCCCCGGAACGCAGCAACGCGTCCGACAGCAGCCCGAAGGCGGCGTCGCTCGACGGGGTCGACGCGTAGTAGGTGCCGGAGCCCGCCGGGGCCACCGACGGCTCCTCTTCGGCGGCGTCCTCTCCCCCTCCGCCCTTCCCGTTCTGCTTCTTCCCGTCGCCGTCCTTACCGCCCTGGTTCCGGTTGCGGCCGCGGTTGTCGCCGCGCCCTTCGTTTCGGTTCTCGCGGCGGTTCCGGTTCTCGTTCTCCTCCTCGACCGGCACCACCGGCTCGGCGGCGAAGGTGCCGACGACCAGGTGGTCCTCGTCGAGGAACGTCGAGGAGACGACCCGCTTCTCCTCCGTCAGCGCGATGAGCTGGTCGAGCGAGATCTCCTGCCCCTCGGGCTTCGGCGTCAGGTACTGCTGGGACCAGGCGAAGGCGCCGAAGAGCAACACCAGGATCAGCGACAGAACGATGGCGCTCTTCCGCCCGCCGACCCGCCGCCGCGACACGTTGCGGCGCTTGCGCTTGAGCCGGAACGCATCGATCTTCCGGCGCGCCTTGCGGATGAAGCGGAAACGCGGACGCGCCGGTGCCTCTTCCTCCGCTACCGGAGGCGGCGGTGTGCTGTGCTGGTCGCTCATCGGATCTCCCGTCTTCCGTATGGTCGGGTCGTAGTCGCGCGAACGTGTTGCGTTCTCATCTGTCGGCGCGCCAGCGCCGCGAACCCGAACGCGAGAGACATGGCCGCGGCACTCGCCACGAACATGGGATGCGGCGCCGTCTCTCTACGACGGGTGGAGTACTTGGACATACGGTAATCCTCACCTGCTGCTGCCGCCTCACCGGTCCGCTCCCCCTGCTGGGCTGCGAACGCCAGCTGCGGCCGTTCCTGCTCTTGCGCCGCGAAACCAGCCTGGGGTTGCGACTGGCCCTGGGGATTCGGGTTCGGCTGCGGCCTCGGGTTCGGCTGCGGCGCAGGATCGGGCGGACGGATGGGCGGCGGTGCGGCCGCCACCAGCGGCGGCACCGCGGCGAGCGGCGTCACCGCAGGGGGCTCGGGTTCTTCTATTCGGCAAACCACGGTGGTGCGGGCGGAAGCGAGGCGCGCCGCGTCGGTGCCGGCCACGAGCTCGACCTTGAATTCGCGTGGTCGCCCGAGGCGCGGGCAGCGATAGGTGACCTCGAAGTCGAGCTCGTTTCTCTCCTTCAGATCGACGTCGCCGTGGAGCACCGGCGACACCGCCTCGACGACCGGTGACGGCGCGCCGGGTTCCACGTCGCGCCCCGCGGCCCCGACCGAGATGCCGATGTCGCGCCGGTCCTCGATCGCCCGCAGCAACGAGATGACGACGTCGGCCATCGTCTCGGCGTCGGCCGAGCGGGTCGGAGCGAGCTCGCACACCAGAGGCTGGTCTTTCTCCAGATCGGCACGGCCGTCGCCGTCGCAATCGATGGGCTCCGGAGCGAGGGCCCCGGATCCCGCCGCGACCCGCTCGAGTCCGTCGCGCGGGTGGCCGTAGGCCCGGTTCCCCTGGGAGGGGGTGATGGCGAGCCCGACCTGATGCACACCGGCCGTCCGCAGGACGAGCGATACCTCTTCGTATGTCGGATGCGGCCCACCGGTCGAGAAGACCTCGTCGCTAGCGTGGATGATGACCTTCAGCGATCCTGCGTTGAAGTTGAAGTCCTGTCCGGGAGGTATGTAGGCGCGCTGCACGCCGGTGTTGCCGACGCCCGTGCCTACGTAGGACTCGTCCTGCCCCCCTCCCGTCACCGACTGGAAGAGCGCTGCCAGCTGCGTCTCCTCGCCCCCGCCGTTCGCCCGAAGGCTCTGAAGGGCGAACCGCAAACCCGCGTCCACGGGGCCGATGTCGCGCACCCGCCGGAACGCCGGGCCCTGGTCGTAGGAACGGTATTCGCCGACGCCGAACTCGGCCTGCACGCGGCTCGCCGCGAGCCTGCGAACGATGGCGTTCATCGCCTGCTGGACGCCGAAGATGGTGTCGTCCATCGATCCGGAGATGTCGATCAGAAACACGACGTCCAGCGGAGTCGGGGCCGGCGGGAGGTCGAGCGAGTACGGAACGCGACGGGTCTCGCCGGGCCTCATCAGAAGCCGGTTCCCGTCGGGCGCGATCGACCCCGGTGCGATCTCTTTCGCCTCCTTCGCGTCCACATGGATATATGGGGCCGAAGACGGCTCCGGGATCCTCGGCAGTGGCGCGGCGAGGACCCTCACCTCAACCGTCTCGTACGTCCGTCCCGCGACGGCAGGTAACCCGCTGAAAGAGAAGGCGGCGACATCGAGGATGTTCTTCCGATCGCGGCCGGAGATGTCGGCGTACGCCGCTCCCGCCGTTGGGGGCGCGAGATAAGTGCCGCGATCGCTCGCCGCGAGCCAGTCATGCGCGGTCGCGCCCGCGTCGACCGAGTGAGTGATACCGGGTGGGCCCGCCAACGGGACGAAGTCGATCCGCGAGCCGTCGCGGGACAAGTACATCCTTCTCTCGTCGTACATATCGAAGGCCAGTACCTGCGAGGCCGAATTCGGAACCGCCGCGACGTCGACGGCGCCGACCGGTGTGACGACGACCGGAGAGAAGCTGTTTCCGCCGTCGCGGGAGTGCAGCAAGCCCGCCTCACCGAACGCCCACACCTGGGCCGGATCCGCCGGATCCACCACGAGTCCCTGAAGGTCGCCCTCGGTGAGCGACACCGGCAGCGGCAGTTCGGCGGGAAGACCGGCCGGCTCCCGCCCGAACGCGGTCTTGATCTGCCACGTGCCGCCCCCGTCCCCGGTGCCGAAAACCACCTGCGCCGCGCCGGCCGGCAACTCGGGACCCGGCGATCCCGACGCGGGATCGACCAGCGCATAGGCGACCTGCGGAGTCGACTCGGCGACCGCGAGAGACCGCAGGCGCCCGGTAGCGGCCGCAAGCGCGCCGCCGCTAGCGTCCACCCAGTTCCGACCATCCTCTGTGCGAAGCACGTGCACACGCCGTACCGGCCCCGACGACTGAACGCCGGCGTAGGCGACGCCCGGAGCCAGGGTCGTTACCAGCGTCAGGATGCGCGAGGTGGCTGCCGAAGGTTGTCCCGTATCCGCGTTTTCCGGCAGCCGATAGACCTCCGACCACTTGCAGAAGTCACCCGGCGCCGACGCCATGATCACGATGCCGTTGCTCGCGAGAAGAACCGAGTCCACCTCGCTCACGGCGAAAGCCGTCACGCGACTCCCCCCGGTGGGGAACGGTGGTCGGATCGTGATCCACGGAAGGGCATGTGACCGGCCGAAAAGCTGTATCTGTTGGGTGGACGAACAGACCGCGGGGGACCCTCCCGCTGCACTACCTCCGAGGAGGAGCGACGACACGAGAACGCTCACGGCCAGCGCTCCGCTGGACGCCCGCGCGAGCGCGGTGCGGCGCGCTGCGATCCCGGCGCCTCTGCGCCGAATCCCATTTGCCCCGGTCCGCCTCGTCACGATCATCTCCCGTTGCCGGCCGCCCGCCTACGACCCCCGTCCGCGAGCATCGACCCGCCGCCCTCGGCGCCCCCGAGCATGCGACGGATATCACGCCGTGCAGAACCCAGGGTAACGGGCGCCGGCCGTCCGTAGGAGGGGGATGACCGCCGGCGCGGTCGTCTTCGCCGCCGGCAGAGGGAAACGGCTCCGGCCGCTGACGGACGAGGTGCCAAAGCCCGCCGTCCCCCTCCTCGACCTGCCGCTGGCATCGTTCGCCCTCACGGCTCTTCGGCGCGCCGGCCTCCGGACGCTCGTCAACGTCAGCCACCTCCCGGACATCGCCCGTAGCTCCCTCGAGCCGTACGCTCCGGACGCGATCTGGTTCCCCGAGCCCGAGGTTCCGTTCGGCACCGCCGGCACGCTTCGGGAGGCCTCCCGCCGCGGTTTCCTCCAGGGCGAGGTCCTCGTGTGGAACGGCGACGTGGTGGCCGACGTCGACCCGGCGGCCCTGCTCCGCGAGCACCATCGTCGGGGAGCGGAGGCAACCGCAGTGGTCGAACCCTGCTCGCAGGGAGCCGACTTCCTGGTCGAGGACGGGCGCGCCGTCGCCTTCGTCGACCGTCGTCGTGATCCGCAGGCTGCCGGCGTGCGCTTCACCGGGATCTCCGTTCTGACCACGGCTGCCCTCGCTTCGATCCCTCCGGAGGGGCCGGCCGGCCTCGGCGAAACCGTCTTCGGTCCCCTGGCAAGGGCGGGCCACCTGGCGGTCGTCGAGACCGGCGGCACCAGGGACGTCGGCACGCTCGCCGCCTTCCTCTCCGTCACCGGGCGCCTGCTCGACGAACCTCCGGCCGATCCATCGCCCCCGGGGGAGATCGTCGCGGTCGAAGACGGCCGCGCCTACCTCGGGCCGGGCGCGTCGGCGCCGGACGATTCGCTCGGTCGCGGCGCGGTCCTTCTGCGCGGCGCCAGGGTGGCCGACGGGACTCGGGTCGAGCGGGCCGTCGTGTGGCCCGGGGCGGAGGTCCCGCCGGGCGCGACCGTCGCCGATTGCGTCTGGTTCCGCGGCGGATGCGTCTTCCCGTAGCGCTGCGGGCGCATGGTCCGCTCCGGAAAACCCAGAGGTAAGTCGGTAGGCCGGTCGGTGAGGTCGTTTACCTCTGCGACCGACTTACCTCTGCGACCGACTTACCTCTGCGACCGACGCCACGGGCTCAGAACCAGGTGGAGCGCTCCGCCAGCTCCGTGATGAGGGGCGGGAAGACGAACGCCGCGACGAGGGCGAGGGTTGCCGCGCCCATCGCCGCCCGCATGACGTAGGGCACCTCGACTGGCCGGTCGGCGGTATCCGGGTCGGGCGCCTCGAAGAACATCCGCTTGACGACCGCGAGGTAGTACCAGGCGGCGATCACGGCGTTGACGCCCATCACGATCGCGAGCCAGTACGACTCCGCCCGGAGCGCGGCGAGGAAGACGAACAGCTTGGCCCACATGCCCGCCATCGGTGGGGTACCGGCGAGCGAGACGAGGAATCCGGCCAGCATGACGGCGAGCGCCGGGTTCCGCGACCAGAGGCCGGAGTAATCGTCGATGAAATACGTGCCGCCGCGGCGAGCGTAGGCCACGGCTGCGGCGAACGCTCCGGCGTCCATCAGGCCGTAGATCGCCAGATAGATGATGGCGGCCTGGAAGGCCTGCCTGGTCACCTCGACGTTGCCGGGGTCGACGAGGGCGAAGCAGACGAGGATGTAGCCCGACTGCGCGATCCCCGAGTAGGCGAGCAGCCGGATGATGTGGCGCTGGCTGAGGGCGATCAAGTTGCCGACCGTCATGGTCAAGGCCGCCAGCACTGCGAACGCCGGCCGCCACGCATCGGCGACGTCGGGGAACGCCACGAACATCAAGACCAAGAGACCTATGAAGCCGCCGATCTTCGAGGCCGTGGAGAGGAAGGCCGCTACGGGTGAAGGCGCGCCCTCGTAGGTGTCGGGCGCCCAGAAGTGGAAGGGAACGGCCGAGATCTTGAAGGCGAAGCCGACGATCAAGAACAAGACACCGAGGACGACCACTGGCTCGTCGGCGCGGCCCGAAAGCGCATCGTTGATCGCGCCGAGGTTGGTTTCGCCCGTGAAGCCGTAGACGAGCGACATGCCGTAGAGCATCACCGCGGACGACAGAACGCCGAAGAGGAAAAACTTGAGCGCCGCCTCGTTGCTCTTGGCGTCCCGCTTCCTCAGTCCCGCCATCACGAACGCGGGCGTGGAGATGAGCTCGATCGCTATGAACGTCCCGATCAGGTCGCGCGACGAGGCGATGACGAAGGTGCCGAGCAGCGAGCACAGCATGAGGAAGTAGTACTCACCCTGGTAGAAGCGTGCCGCCCGAAAGTAATGGAGGGAGATCGCCAGCACGATCAGGGCGATCAGACAGAGGAGACCCTTGAAGACGAGGGCGAACGTGTCGACCGCGTAGGTCTCCGAGAGAGTCGTCGTGTCGGTTCCCCAGAGGGAGACGACCGCCGCCAGCGCCCCGATGACACCGGCGGCCGAGAAGGGCATGGCCAGCCATTTCGCCTCGTCGGGCAGGAACAGGTCCGCGACCAGCACGAAGCACGCCGCGAGCGTCAGGATGATCTCGGGCGAGAGCGCGTGAAGGTCGAAATCGAAAAGCATGCGGACCCCTTATGACCCGAACAGCCCGACCAGCCGCTGGACCGCTCCGTCGGTTACGCCGAGGACGAGTTGCGGGTAGAGGCCGGCGGCGAGGATGAGGGCGAGCAGGGGCGCCCACGCGTACCACTCGAGCGGCTGCACATCGAAGATCCCGTGGCCGTCGGCGAACTTCTCCGGGACTCGGCCCAGGTTGACGCGCTGGATCGTCCAGAGGAGGTATCCGGCGGTCAGGACGGTGCCGATGCCGCCGCCCACCATGAGCACCCGGAAGAGCTCCTCCGAGAGACCGGCACCCGGCTGATAGGAGCCGAGGAGCGCGAGCATCTCGCCCCAGAACCCGGCGAGCCCGGGAAGCCCCAACGAGGCGATCGCCGCGTAGGTGAAGACCGAACCGAACTTCGGGATCTGGTGGAGCATGCCTCCGAGCGCCGACAGCTCCCTCGTGTGGTACCGCTCGTGGAGCGATCCGGCCACGAAGAAGAGCATCCCCGTGATCAGGCCGTGGGCGACCATCCCGAAGATGGCGCCGTTGATGCCGCGATCGGTCAACGTGGCGATGCCGAGCATCACGAAGCCCATGTGACCGACGGACGAGAACGCGATGAGCCGCTTCAGGTCCGTCTGCGCGAAGCAGCAGAGCGCGCCGTAGATGATCGAGATCACGGCGAGGATGCCGATGACGGGAGCGAACGTGACCGCGGCCTCCGGAAGGATCGGGTAGGCGATCCGGAGGAAGCCGTAGGTCCCCATCTTCAGGAGGATCGCCGCGAGGAGGACGGAGCCCACGGTCGGTGCTTCCGTATGGGCGTCGGGAAGCCACGTGTGGAAGGGCCACATCGGAACCTTGATCGCGAGTCCGAGGAAGAGCCCCGCGAACACGAGGTTCTGGAACAGCGACGATCCCTGCACCCCCCGAGCCTGGAGCTCGAGGATGTCGAAGGTCCCTCCTGCGAGACCGCCCGAGTTGATCCAGAGCGCGAGGAACCCGAGCAGCATGAAGATCGACCCGAACAACGTGTAGAGGAAGAACTTGACCGCGGCGTACTCACGGCGCGGCCCGCCCCAGACGCCGATCATGAAGTACATCGGCACGAGCACGAGCTCCCAGAAGATGAAGAAGAGCACGAGGTCGAGCGCCACGAAGCACCCGGTCATCCCCGTCTCGAGCAAGAGGACGAGAGCGAGCAGAGCCTTGGTCCGTCCGGGGGCCGGAACGTGCCACCACAGGTAGACCATGCACAGGAACGACACCAGAAGGCTGAGCACGAACAGCGAGAGAGACAGCCCGTCGAGCCCCACGTGGTAGTTCGCGTTGATCTGCGGGATCCACTCCCTCACAACCTCGAGCTGGCTCTCACCCGAGCGGGCGTAGTCGAAGCGGAAGGCCACGAGGATCCCCACCACGAGCGCGAGGAAGGCGAACAGCGTTCCCACCGCCTTCACCAGCGTTTCCTGAGTCGCGGGGATGAAGAGCAGGACGATCGCGCCGACGACAGGCAGGAACGTCCCCAGGGTCACACCCCAGCCGTCTAGCCACTCCATCGAGAACCTTGCCCCCTTCTCCTACGTGAGCGCGAACACCGCGACGAACGCGGCGACCGCCGCGAACAGCACGGCGGCGTACCGCTGGATGTTTCCGGTCTGGATGTACTTGAGGATGCCGCCGGACCAACCCGTCAGCCCGGCAGCGCCGTTGACCATGAAGTCGACGGTCCCCTGGTCGATCTGGTGGTACGTGAAATCGGAGCTGCGCAGAGTCCCGCGAGCTGTGCCGTGGATAACGCCGTCGAGGAGGTTCTGGTTCGTCCAGTAGGTCGCGCGCGCGAGCGGATACTGGACCGGCTTCACGACGCCATTCATGTAGATGTCGTCGAGGTAGTACTTGTTCTCGACGAAACGATATGCCCACTCGAACGGACTCCCGACGATCCCGATGCGGATGCGTTCCTTGTAGAACATCAGGTAGCCCAGGTAGATCGCGAGCCCGGCCAGCACCAAGGTAGCCGCCGGAAGAACGAGGTTGTACGCCGCGGAGAAGCCGTGATGGTCTTCGCCCGGCAACGTGATCCAGTCGGCAAAGGGGCCGATCACCGGGATGCCGAGGAAGCCCACTACGCAGGAGAGGCCGGCGAGGATCCACAGCGGCGAGACCATCGACCCGGGACTCTCGTGCGGGTGACCGTGGCCCCGGTACTCGCCGAAGAAGGTCTTGATGCACGCCCTCGTCATGTAGAGCGCCGTCAGGAAAGCCGTCACCATCGCGGTGACGAAGACGACCCACGCGCTCCAGTGACCTTCCACCGCGTGACGGAGCGACGCGCCCAGGATCTCGTCCTTCGACCAGAAGCCGGCCAGCGGGAAGATGCCGGCGAGGGCGAGCGACCCGATCATGAACGTGCGGTACGTGTGCGGCATGAACCGGCGCATGCCGCCCATGTCGCTCATGTTGTTGGAATGGACCGCGTGGATCAGCGAGCCGGCGCCGAGGAACAACAGCGCCTTGAACACCGCGTGCGTAAAGAGGTGGAAGATCCCGGCGGTGAAGGCGCCGACGCCGAGAGCAGCCATCATGTAGCCGAGCTGCGAGATGGTCGAGTACGCGAGGACCTTCTTGATGTCGTCCTGCAGGGTGGCGAGGACGGCGGCGATGAACATCGTGATCGAGGCGACGAGCGCGACCACGTCGAGCGCGATGCCGGCCGCCTCGAAGACCGGGAGCGTCCGCCCCACGAGGTAGATCCCGGCGACGACCATCGTGGCCGCGTGGATGAGCGCGGAGACCGGCGTGGGGCCGGCCATGGCATCCGGGAGCCACACATGGAGCGGGAACTGCGCCGACTTCCCGACCGGCCCGAGGAACAGCAGCAGGCACGCGATCGTCAGCGCGATCCCACCGATGTGGTGCTCCTCGGCGAGATGGTTGAGCTCCGCGATGTTGAAGGTGCCGCCCAGGATGAACAGCCCGAAGATCCCGAACATCATGCCGACGTCGCCGATGCGGGTCGTGATGAAGGCCTTGATAGCCGCCGAGGAGTTCTCCTTCTCCTCCCAGTAGTGCCCGATCAGGAAGTAGGAGCAGACGCCGACCCCTTCCCAACCCACCAGTAGCTGAAGCAGGTTGTTCGCCGCGACCATGAACAGCATCGACCCGGTGAAGAGCGACAGCACGGCGAAGAACCATGTGTAGCGCTTGTCGTCGTGCATGTAGCCGGTCGAATAGATGTGGACCATCAGCGAGATGCCGGTGACCACGATGAACATGATCCCGGCGAAGAAGTCGTAGTTGATGCCGAACTCGAGATGCAGATGGCTCCCCGACTCGCCGCCCAGCTCGAACCAGGTCCACGACTGCTCCACGCCCT
>DATLFS010000004.1:0-4030 GCA_035540935.1 Actinomycetota bacterium | reverse complement strand
GCCCGACGTCGACCCGGTGCAGGTGCGAAAGCGCATCGGCATGGTCTTCCAGAAGCCCAACCCGTTCCCGAAGTCGATCTACGACAATGTGGCTTTCGGTCCCAAGATCGCCGGCTTCAAGGGGGATATGGACGACCTCGTCGAGGAGGCGCTGAAGAAGGCGGCTCTGTGGGACGAGGTGAAGGACAGGCTGAAGGATTCGGCGATGGGCCTCTCGGGCGGCCAGCAGCAGCGGTTATGCATCGCCCGGGCGATCGCCATCTCCCCCGATGTCATCTTGATGGACGAGCCTTGCTCCGCCCTCGACCCGATCGCCACCGGGCGCATCGAGGACCTGATGGTCGAGCTGAAGAACGAATACTCGATCGTGATCGTCACGCACAACATGCAGCAGGCGGCAAGGGTGAGCGACATGACCGCGTTCTTCACCGCCGAGGTATCGGAGGGATCCGACCGGCGCACGGGAGTGCTCGTGGAGTACGACCTCACCGAGACCATCTTCACCAAGCCGGCCGAGGAGCGGACGGAGAACTACGTCACCGGAAGGTTCGGGTGAGGCTCAGGGCACGAACTTGTATCCGAGGCCCCGGATCGTCACGAGATGCTTCGGGTCGCGTGGGTCTTCTTCACACTTGGCTCTCAGGCGTTTGATGTGCACGTCGAGCGTGCGGGTGTCCCCGAAATAGTCCGACCCCCAGATCCGGTCGATCAAGGTCTCCCGCGTCAGGACACGCCCCGCATTCTCCATCAGCAGCTCGAGTAACTCGAACTCCTTCCGCGGGAGGTGGATGGGAACACCCCTCACCGTTGCTTCGAACCTCTCCGGATCGAGGCGGATACCGCCCCCCTCCAGCACAGAGCGAGTCTCGTCGTCGTCGTTCGACCTCCTCAACACCGCTTTCATCCGGGCGATCAGCTCCCGCGTGCTGAAGGGCTTCGTAACGTAGTCGTCGGCGCCCAGTTCTAGTCCGACGACCTTGTCGACCTCGGTATCGCGCGCGGTCAGCATGATGATCGGGACGCGCGAGGTCCTCCGGATCTCTCTGCAGATGTCTTCGCCCGGTATGCCCGGGAGCATGAGGTCCAGCAGCACGAGGTCCGCGCCTGAGGTGTGGAACCGCTCCAACCCCGCGGCGCCGTCTGTCACACGGTCGACGTCGTAGCCCTCGCGGCCGAGCTGATACTCGAGAGCTTCGCCGAGCCCCTCTTCGTCCTCGATCAGGAGAACCTTCGGCAACGTCCCTCCCATCCCGTGGTCATCCGGCGACCGAATGGAGTGGGCGACGCGGCTCGACCGCCGGCAGGTGGACCGTGAAGGTCGACCCGCGGCCGAGTTCGCTGTCGAGGGTGATGCGACCGCGGTGCAGTTCGACGGCGTGTTTCACGATCGCGAGTCCGAGCCCCGTTCCACCGCGCTCGCGTGAGCGGGCGCGGTCTACCCGATAGAAGCGCTCGAAGATGCGTTCCTGAGCGTCGCGGGGGATGCCGACGCCTGTGTCGGCCACCCGGAGGACGGCCTCACCCTCGGAGTGCGCGAGGTCGAGCCGGATCGTCCCGCCCTGCGGTGTGTAACGGATCGCATTGTCGAGGAGGTTCCTGAGCATCAAGCCGAGTTGTTGGTCATCACCCCGGACGGACACGCCCTCGGCGATAGCGGTCTCCACCTGGATCCCCTTGTCCTCTGCGGTCCCCGCGAGGCCTTCGACCTCCCGTCGCGCCACCGCCGCGAGATCGACGTCTTGCTCCGGCGGGGCCGTGGCTTCCTCCAATCGCGAGAGATCGAGGAGGTCGGTGACGAGCCGCCCAAGTCGCTCCGCTTCCGAGCTGAGACGAGCAGCCATCGCTTCCGCCCGTGTCGGGTCGTCACGCACCGCGGCGCGCACCGCATCCGCGAGAGCATGAAGGCTCGCGATCGGACTCTTCAGCTCGTGTGAGGCATGCGACACGAACTCCCGGCGCATGTCCTGCGTGCGCTGGGCCTCGGTCACGTCGCCGATGACTACGACGACTCCCGATCCATCCGCGAGAGCAGACGCGCGCACGTGAAGCGTGCGCCGCCGCGGGAACCACATGGAGACGTCCCCCTCAGCACCCTCTTCCGAACGGATCGCCCGGCGCGCCAGGTCGCGCACGTCCTCGAAGGGAAGCCGGTCCGGGAGGCCGACCTGAGCAAGCCCCAGGAGGTTACGCGCGGCGCGATTCGCCATCTGCGGACGCAGGTCCTCGTCGAGGACGAGGACACCCTCGGCCATGCGATCGACGATCTCCATCGACATCCGGTCGCGCCTCTCGGGCTCGCCAACGCGGCGCGCGGGCGTCTCTGCATTGCTCGAGGGCCGAGACCTCCCGCCCAGCAGGAGCCGCAGCGCGAGGAGCGCGAGCGCGGCGACGAGCGATGCGATGAGGAGCAGGGATGGATCCATATGCTGAGGTGAAGTCTAGTGGCGCGTCTAAGCGGCGACCCGCGGAGGCGAGGCTCTGCGCGTTTCTTCGATCAAAGTTCACCCTCTCGTAACGCTTGCTTCCTTCTCATCACCCGTTTGCCCTGCGGCGGGGGCGGTAGGGTGATCGACATGCCGAGGTCCACCCGCGTCGGGTTCCATGAAGCGCTGGCTGCCGCGGAGGACGCTCTCATGCGAGAGGGGTCGCTCGTCAAGCAGCAGCTCGAGAACGTCATGCGCGCCGTGGTCGAGCGGGACGAGGAGATGGCCGAACGGGTCATCCGCGACGACGACCGGGTCGACGAGCTCTACCTCGCGGCAGAGACGGGCGTGATCAACCTGCTGGCGCTCCAGGCGCCCGTGGCGAGCGACCTGCGCCTGGTCAGCGTCATCATGCACTCGAACATCCACGTCGAGCGCATGGGCGATCTGTGCGTCAACATCGCCAAATTCGTGAAGGCGCGTCATCCCTATCCTTCCGATTCTCCGATGGTCGAACGCCTTTCGGATATGGGCGGACGTTGTGCCGAGATGCTCGAAGCGGCGATGAACGCCTTCGCTCAGCGCGACGTCGACATGGCCGAGACCCTGCCGCAGCGCGACAACGCGATCGACCGTCTGAACCGAGGCATGCTCGACGAGCTGAAGTCCTACGCCGGCGACGAGCGAGCGTTCGAGTGGGCCGTGAACCTCATCCTCGCGGCGCGTTACCTCGAACGCTTCGGCGACCACTGCGTCGACGTCGCCGAGCAGATCGCTTTCCTGGTGACGGGCGTATTCCGAGAGTTCACGGACGCCTCGCATCCGGAATACGGGATCGGCTGAGCGCCTAGCGCCTCCGGCGCGCCGTGGTGAACGTCCACGAGTCATCGCGAGCGCGGTTGCCGAGTTCGTCCGTCACGCCGACGATCGACACCTTGTAAGTAGTGGCGGGTCGCAGCGACCGCGTCGGAACCAGCTCCACGACCCTGGGCGCGACGCGCCTCACGGTCGTCGCGATGCGCGAGCCGTTCCGCACGAGTCGAACGCTGCTCGTCGAGACCGAGCTCCGCTTGACCCGTTCGTCGAAGCGGATCTCGACCTTCGGCTTCAGCGAGACGCCCGTGGCCCCGCGCGAGGGTGACACCGACACGACTCTGGGGCCGCGCGCGTCGGCAGTCGCCCACGACGGGATCGACTCCCATCCCTGGCCGCTCGCACCGATCGGCGCGATCGAGTAGCGGTAGGTCTTCCCGTGCTCCGCATAGTTGTCGGCGAACGACGTGACCTCCGCGCCTACGTTGCCGAGACGCGTGTACGGCTTGCGGCGTTCCGACCGATAGATCACGTAGGCCGTCGCCTCAGGGACCGTCTCCCAGGAGAGGAGGACGTTGCCGCCGGCGACCGGCGTCGCCGTGGGCCGCTTCCCGCGGCCCAGGTCGGTGAGGATCACGCGGGCCCACACGAACCGGTGGTCTGAGTAGCGGTAGTTCGTCGGATGGCGCGTGCCGGGTGCCCCTCCGGACCACCCCGGATGGTCCGCCCCCGCCTCCGCGACGGTCGCCCCGCGCACGAAGAGGTAGTCGATGCGTGAGCGACGGTAGGAGTGG
>DATLFS010000003.1:0-15117 GCA_035540935.1 Actinomycetota bacterium | reverse complement strand
CGACCGCGGCGCCGTTGAGGGCGCCGATCGAGGTGCCCACGATGAGGTCGGGGCAGACTCCCCGCTCGAACAGGGCTCGGAGCATGCCGACCTCGCAGGCACCGAGCCGCCCACCGCCGCCGAGGACGAACGCCCTCTCAGCGCGCTTCGATGGCCCTCCGCCCACCGGATCAGGCATCCGCGGTGCGGTCACGCACGAGCCAGACCTGCGCGTGTGACGGATGCATCGTCCGCGTCACGACCTGCCGCAGCTCGCTCGACAGCGCCTCGAGATCGACCTCGTCCCGCACGCGCCTCGAGAACTCCCCCAGCGTCTGCTCCGCGTCATACCGGGACCGATAGAAGCGCCGGTCGATGAACCTCTGCACGTTGCGGCGCGCCGGACCAACGAGCGCGGCGACACCCAACGTGGAGGCCGCGATCGCGAGGTCGTTGTCGCCGGTGATCGGGTCGAGCAGCGCCCGGAACACGAGCACCCCCAGCGCGTACGCGCCGACCAGGATCGCGGTGAGCGTTCCGTAGACGAGCGTCCGGTTGATGACGACGTCGATGTCGTACAGCCGGTACTTGAGGATGGCGATCCCGAACGCCACCGGGAGCATCAGGAGCGCGATCGGGAACAGGATCTCCGGAAGACCGAGCCATTCGCCCAGCGGAAGGACGACACCGAAAGCCACCGCGGCCACCGCCGCCCACTTGAGCTGCTGCCGCTCCTGTCCGCGGCCGCGCACGAACCGCACGATGAGCGAGATGACGCACAGCACCATCACCCCGATGAGGGCGAGGAAGACCGGCTCGAGGCGACCTTCCACGTCGCCTTGGATGAAGCCGATGGGGTTGCGAACGCGCTGCTCCTCTACGACCAGCACGCGCTGAAGCATCGGCAGCACGGTCACGCTCACGGTGATCGCGCCGGCCACCCACGCCACGGGCCGCCAGCGGCGGGAGGGCAGCCTGCCGGTCGGGAAGAGAAGGAGCAGGAAGGTCGGGATCAGCGTGATCAGCGGGTACCAGAACCAGTTCGCGATCCAGGCGGCGAGAACCCCCCCGGGCAGGTCGAAACCGTCTTCGTAGATCAAAACGCTCCATGCCATGCAGAACACGCCCACGGCCGCCAGCGCGCCGATGCCGAGGAGCAACCAGCCGATCGAGTTGCGGGGCTGACGCGACGCCACGAGCGCGCCGACCGCGGGGAAGCCGAGGAAGGCGAGACCCATCGCGATCTCCCCGAGAACGCCGGAGTCCTCGATCTCCCGGTTCTGCCGCACCACCATCTCGAGGGCCCGGCCGGCGATCATGAACGCGACCGTGATCGCGAGGAGGACCCACGGGAGGGCCCGCCGGAAGGTGGATCTGGAGCTGTCGGGGGTCACGGCGCCGTCCTGATCGTGAGGTGGGAGAGGAGAATCCTAGCCCGGCCGTGCCTCGCCATCCAGAAACTGTCACTACCCCTCCTTATGGTGTCCACAGAAGGAGGGGATGCCCCATGAAAGCAAGTCTCCGGCTCGACCACGAGCTGCTCGCCGTCGAAGGTGAGCACACCGTCCACGCCATGCTCGAGCTCGTCGCTCCCGCCGTGGAGAAGGACGCCGAGCGTCCGCCGCTCCGCCTGGCCCTGGTCATCGACCGCTCCGCATCGATGAGTGGTCCGAAGCTCGAGCACACGAAGGCGGCCGCGGCTCAGCTGATCCAGCGCCTCGCGCCGAGGGACGAGGTGGCGCTCGTCGCCTACGACGACGAGGTCCGACTCCTGGCCCCGATGGCGCCCGTAGATCGCGACCTGCTGCAGCGGGAGATCGCCGCGATCACCCCCGGCGGGAGCACCAACCTCTCGGGCGGCTGGCTCAAGGGCGCCGAGGAGGTTGCGCGTTCGGCGGGTGACGGTCCCCGTAAGGTGCTGCTCCTGACCGACGGTCAGGCGAACCAGGGCGTGATCGACGTGCCGTCCCTCGTGGAGATCGCCGGCAACCTACGGCGCGCCGGCGTCGGGACGACCACGATCGGCTACGGCGCCGACTTCAACGAGAACCTGCTCACGCAGATGGCCGAGGCCGGAGGCGGGAACGCCCACTTCGCCGCTTCCCCCGAGGACGCGCCGGGGATCTTCGCCCGCGAGTTCACCGACCTCGCGCGCGTCGTGGCGCAGAACCTCAGCGTCGAGATCCGCCCCACCGAAGACGTCAAGCTGGTCGGCGTCCTGAACGAGTACCCCTCGACCGCGGTCGTGGGCGGCGTGCAGCTGACCCTCGGCGACGTCTACTCCGAGGAGAACCGGCGGGTCGTCTTCGAGCTGCACATCCCCGAGATGGCGAAGCTCGGCGTCTGCAACGTGGCCGACGTGGTCATCCGCTATGTGACGCTCGGCGACGAGGTAGCCGCGCACGAGATCACGTTGCCACTGGTGATCAATATGGTCTCCGCCGCGGAGGCCGAAGGTGCGACCGCCGATGCCGAGGTCGTCGAGGAGGTCCTGATCCTCAAGGCAGCCCGTGCGCAGCGCGAGGCGCGCGAGCGGGCGGACCACGGCGACTTCGACGGGGCGCAGAAGCTGCTCCGGGAATCGGCCGGACGTCTCCGCGACCTAGCCTCCGGCTCAGCGCGGGCCGAAGAGCTCCTGCAGGAGGCGGAGTTGCTCGAGAGGCACGCCGAGACGACCGCGCCGGCGATGTGGGACGCGAGCTCGGCGAAGGCGATGCACTACAACGCACACCGCATGCGCCAGGCGCGCCGCCGCTTCAAGCACGACTACGGCAACTGAGCCATGCGGGCGATCGTGGTTGCCGCCGTCGCGGGGATCATCCTGGGCATCTTCCTGATGTTCCTGATCTACCGCGCGGTGAGCAACCTGATCGACTGGGTCATCCTCACGTTCGGCAATGATGAGGCGGTGCACCGCCTCAAGCTCCGCCGCGGCAGCGGGGACCGCTGACGGTGGTCTGACGAACGCACGTGCGGGTAGGGACACCAGCAGACCCTACCGAAGGAGGACCCATGGACACGATGACGATCGTCCTGATCGTGGTCGCAGTGATCGTGGTTGTCGGGCTCATCTACTGGATGACGCGCGGCAAGGAGCGCCGTCTTGAGCAGCGACGTGAGCAGGCGGCGGAGCACCGACAGGAGGCCCGCACCGCGGCGCAGCGTGCCGGCGAGCGGGAGATCGCGGCGCGCCGGCAGGCGGAGGAGGCAGAACGCGAGCGGGAGCGCGCCGTCGAGCTCGAGCGCAAGGCTCAGGAGACCGACCCCGACCACAAGTCGTAGAGCCGGCTAAGCCTTTCCCTCACCGAGGAACCAGCCGAGCGCGTTCCGCGCCAGGGGTCGCGGGTTGTGGCCCTTGGGGTGCGGCCGGAAGGTCACGTCGTAACCCGCCTCGTCGAGGAGGCGCGCTACCCGCTGCCCCGTGCGTTCGAACGGCAGCACGCGGTCGAGCCTCCCGTGGGCGATGAACACCTCCGGCTTGCCGCGCGTCGCGACGGGCGCCATGTACCCCGGAGACAGGGCGACGATCTTGCGGAACAGGTCGCCGTTGGTCAGTCCAAGCGAGAGCGCGTACGAGGCGCCGTCGGAGAACCCGAGGATCCCGATCCGCTCCGGGTCGACGCGGTAGCGGCGGAACGTCCATTCCAGCAGGCGATCGATGTAGGCGACGTCTTCTCCGAAGCCTCCCTCGATGAGGTCCCAGCTGCGGCCGACGGCACTCGGCGCGACGAGGATCGCCGGCGGCGGCCCCGCGTTCAGGAACGGCCCGATGCCGTTCTCGCTCGTCCCGCCGGCTCCGTGGAGCGAAAGCACGAGTGGCCAGGCGCGCCGTGGGGTGTAGCCGGAGGGCACGTAGATGTGCGCCGTCTGGCCGAACACGTCGAGCGCGTGCAGACCGGGGCCGAGACCTTCCTCGTCGGGGCGCGCCGGGCGCGCCGTGAGCCTGCCCTGCGCCGGTCCGTCGGCGTCGTCGCCGGCGTCATCCCGCTCCGCGGGCGGCGGGAGCCCGGCCGAGCAGGCGGCGGTGATCAGCAGGACGAGCGCGAGTGACAGCCGGACCATCCCACGGGTATCGCGCCGGGCTGCGCCGCCGAAACGTACGCGCTAGTCGAGTTCCGCCGCGGCCTGGGGGTCGGGCCCGACCACCGCCGGTTGCGGCGCCTCGACGGCCTCCGGTCGGGAGCCGCCGAGCGCCCCAACGTAAACGGCCGAGACAACCAGGAGCCCTCCGACGATCACCTCGGCGCGGAGACGCTCATCCGTGAGCAGGATCCCGAGCGTCACGGCGACCACCGGCATCAACGTGAGCGCGTACATGGTGGCCGAAGCCGTCCAGCGCATCACGACGAACACGAAGAGCCCGAACAGGAGGACGGAGCCCATGAGGACGAGCCACATCAACGCGACCCACGTCGACGTACGGGTGGGCAGCGACCACTCCTCACGGAACAACAGCGACGACACGACGAGGAGAACCGTGCCGGCCGCCATGCCGAGGAAGTTCGTCGTGACCGGATGCGTGCGCGGGAAAACCTTCACGACGACGCTCGACTCCGCTACCGCCACCGCGCCGAGAACGGCGGAGGCCACGTAGACGAAGGGGAGATCGCCGCTCGCCGAGTTCAGCGAGAGCACGCCGATCCCGCCGATGGCGAGCACTCCGCCGACGACGCCGCGAAGCGTGAGGGCCTCCTGTCCGTGCGCCGCCGCGAGCAGCAACGTCAGGAGAGGAACGGACGCCAGGATGATCGACGACGTCCCCGGCGACAGCCCCACGAGCGCGAAGTAGAGGAGGCCGTAGGCGATCCCGAAACCCAGCAGCCCGTAGAGAGCGGCTCCGACCGCGGCCCGGCCGTACGGCATCGGCAGCCGGCGGACCCGCATGATGACGAAGAAGATGAGAGCGGCGGCGGCGAACCGCAGCGCCGCGCCGAAGAGCGGTTCCAGCTCCTCGTTGCTGAACTTGACCGCGACGAAGTTCGCGCCGCCGACGACGACCGCGACGAAGAATGCACTGAGCGCGGCGCGATCGGGTGACCCTTGCATCCCTGCCCTCCTGCCTAGAACGCGGCAAGCAAGGCAACCAGACTACCGCCGGGTGGCTCCTACCGGTAGCGGCGGACGGCCGGCGAACGACGCGCCCGTGCCGGACGGCGGGGCGTGCCGCCGGGCCGGTTTCCCCGCGGCTTCGACAGGACGAGCCCATCGGCCTCGAACTCGCGATCGAGCTTGAGCGTGCGGGCCATCGCGCTCATCTCGTGCCGCTGCATCGCGCCGACGAAGGTGATCCCGGTGCCGCCACGCCCTGCGCGGGCCGT
This sequence comes from Actinomycetota bacterium, assembly GCA_035540935.1. GTDB lineage: Bacteria > Actinomycetota > CADDZG01 > CADDZG01 > WHSQ01 > DATLFS01. Next base: position 9,820 of record DATLFS010000003.1, on the reverse strand, counting down.
GCGGCCGATGCGGTGGACGTAGTCGGTGTGGTCACCCGGCGGGTCGAAGTTGATGACGTGGGTGATGTCGTCGAGGTCGAGCCCGCGGGCGGCGACGTCGGTCGCGATCAACACATCGGCGCGGCCGCTGGCGAACCGCTCGAGCGCCTTACGGCGCGCCGGCTGCGTCATGCCGCCGTGCATCGCCTCGGCGCGGACGCGCCGCGTCCTGAGCTTCTTCGCGAGACGGTCCACGCCGCGCTTGGTCCGGACGAACACGAGAGCCAGGTCGCGCTCGTCTTCGTTCAGAAGGCGCACGAGCTCGTCGACCTTCGTGGCCTCGTCGACCGGCACGAATCGGTGCGTGGCCGCCTCGATCGCCGGACGGTTCTCGGCGACCTCGTGGCGCGCCGGGTCGTTCGTGTAGGAACGGGCGAGCTGGCCGACGCGGCCGTCGAGCGTGGCCGAGAAGAACATCGTCTGGCGCGGGCCGCTGAGGCTCCTGAGGATGCGGTCGACCTGCGGCTGGAAGCCCATATCGAGCATGCGGTCGGCCTCGTCGAGCACGAGAACCTCGACATCGCGCACCGACACGGCGCGCCGGTCGAGGAGGTCCTGCATCCTTCCGGGCGTCGCCACCAGGACGTGGGCCTTCGCGGCGCGCCGTGCCTGGGCGTCGAGCGAGACCCCTCCGAAGACCGGAGCCACGCGGATGCCGCGCGCCCGGCCGATGTCCTCGAACTCCTCGGTCACCTGGACCGCGAGCTCGCGGGTGGGGACGAGGACGAGTGCAGCCGGACCACGTCCGCGAGGGTCGAGGCGCTCGACGATGGGGATGGCGAAGCCGAGGGTCTTGCCCGACCCCGTCTTGGATTTGGCGAGGACGTCTCGGCCGGCGAGGGCGTCGCGCATGACGCGCGCCTGGATCTCGAACGGCTCGTGGATGCCCCGGCGGGCGAGGGCGCGCCACACGGGCGCGGACACGCCGAGTTCGGCGAAAGAAGACACTGCTCAACTCCTTGTTCGGTAGTACCGCTACCGGTCACGGGAGATCCGAGCCCGACGACCCCGAAAAGGAGGAACGGAAGGGAGATCTCGCGACGGCTTCCTGCCGTCGTCCAACGTCTACAGCGCCACAGGCTACCTCCTTATTCCCGCGCGATAGAACGAAGGCATGGAGGCGAGCCGCATCAACCTCGTGATGGGCGACATCGTGCGGCAGGAGGTCGATGCGATCGTGAACGCGGCGAACCCGACGCTGTTGGGCGGAGGAGGCGTGGACGGCGCCATCCATCACGCCGCGGGTCCCGCGTTGGTCGAAGCATGCCGCGCCCTCAGGTGGAGTGCCTATCCCGACGGGCTGCCGCCGGGCGAGGCGGTGGCGACCGAAGCCGGCGACCTCCCGGCGCGCTGGGTCATCCACACGGTCGGCCCGAACTACTCCGGCGCGCCGGAAGATGCGACGACGCTGCGGCGCGCCTATCTGTCGAGCCTGCGGGTCGCCGACGAGGTCGGCGCGCGCTCGGTCGCGTTCCCCGCGATCTCGGCGGGCGCTTACGGCTACCCGCTGAAAGAAGCGGCCGAGGTCGCGATCGGCGCCGTATCGGAGGCCGCGACGAACGTGGACGAGGTCCGCTTCGTGCTCTTCGGCCGGCGCGCCTACGACGCCTTCGCCCGCGCGCTCACGCCTCTCCGGGGATGACCGACGGCCACAACCCGAGCGGCAGCGACGGCACGTGGGGCACATCGGGACGATCGAAGCGGTGGACCCAGGCCCGGTCGCGCAGCGATCCCTGCGTGTAGAGCGGATAGAGCGACAGATACTCGCCGCGCGTCGTTTCCCGCCACATGCGGCAGAAGCCGCACGAGGTCGGCCACCACTCCCGAAGGATCCCGCCCTCGTAGATGCGGAAGATCGAATAGCCGCCCGGGTACTCCTTCGACGGCCCTACCTCGACGATCGGCGTCCGGCCGGTGAAAGGCGAATACGAGATCCAGTTCCGGTGCGTGTGCGCGTTGATCACGAGCCGCACGTCGTAGCCGTCGATCAACCGCAGGAAGGCGTTCGCCTCGTTCTGCGGGACTCCGAATATCGCCGGCGGAACCGCGAGCGTCGTCGAGTACTCGGATACGGGGTGATGGAAGAAGACGACCACCGGGCTCTCGCGGCGCGCCGCGATCTCGAGCTGCTCGCCCAACCACTCGAGCTGATCCGCCGAGAGCGACCCGCTTCCAGAAGACAGGTTGACGCTGTCGAGTCCGACGAACGTCCAGCCGCGCACGCGCTTGACCTGCGGGAGGTGTTGCGGCTCGTCTCCCGGGATGACGCCGGGTCGGAACACGGCGCGGAAGCAGTCGGAGTCGGGGGCGCACTCGCTGAACGCGGCGGTGTATTGATCGGGCCGGTCGTGGGAACCGCGCGCGATCAGGTAGCGCCCGAGCGGCTGAAGCAGACGGCGCGCCGTCTCGAGGTCGTGCCGCTCGCCGTGCGAGCTGTTGTCCGCGGGAAGAAGCGTCAGCGACACCTTGTGCCGCCCGATGTCTTGCACCGCCCCGGTGAGCATCACCTCCGGATACGGGCGCTCGCTCGAATACGCGGGTGGGAACTCGAACGGCTGTGAGGTCGCGAGCCCGGAGCGCTTCTCGCCGATGTGGATGTCGGCCAGCACCGCGACGCGGAGGAGCTCCTTCCCCGGAGGTGGCGTCAGCGTCGTGAAGAGACCGGGGTTGAGACGCTCGGGCGGCGCCGGCACGCCTCCCGACGAGACCGTGTAGCGGTAGGTCGTGCCGGGCTCCAGGTCGTCGAGGAGCACCCAATGGAACGGCGTCTTCTTCGTGCGCTTCACGACGCCGCTCGAAGAACCCGACTCGTACGTCACCTGGGAATCCGCCGGCTCCGGCTTTCCGGCTGCGCAGGTCAGCCAGGTGAGGACGGCCTGCGTGTCGGTGACGGTCACAAGCTCGACGTTCACCGGCGTCGGCACCCGTTCCGTCACGCGCTCGCACGGCCCCATCCCCTCGGGCGTCTGGCCCGCGACCGGACCGGCCAGGGCGACGAGGGCGGCCGCGGTTGCGGCCACGATCCGCTTCATGCGCGGGGATTCGCCGCGGCGGCCGCCTGCTCCTGTCGAAGATCGCCCGGATGTGACCTGCACCACACCGGACGCCCGGCCGGGGGCGCATGCTGCTCCACATGAACGGAACCCTGTTGCGCAGCCGCCCCACCTCGCAGCACGACGCCGAGCTTGCCACCTTCGCCACGTATCTCGACCACGTGCGCGACGAGCGGGTCGTTCTGGCCCCCGACCTACGCATCGAGCGAGCGCTCGCGTCCGACCTGAACCGCCGTCTCGGCTTCGCCACCGCGGGTGCGGGGCCCGGCATCGAGCTCGAGGTAGACGCCCTCCATGATCTCGCCCGCCGCAGCGGCGCCACAGTTCCGGGCGGGCGCACCGAGCTGCTGTCGGGGTGCGGCTTCGGCTGTCTCACCGACGATGGCTACCGGTGGGCTATCGCCGCGGCCGGGATCCTCGAGCACGCGTCCTTCGAACGTGCCGTCGTGGCGGCGACGCTCCTATGGCTGTTGGACGACGACGCCTGCGCAGCGGGAATCGCGATCGAGGAGGCGGTTCGGAGATACGGAGGAAGGATCGGGCGCGCGGCCCGCACGGTCGTCTTCCTCTACACCACGCTCACGGCCCTGCAGCTCGTCGAGCGGAGCGAGGGGCGGCCGCGCCTCACCGAGACGGGGCGGCGGTTCGTCCACGACGCCCTCGCGCTCCGCGGCGCGCCGGCGATCTAGATCTTGATGAAGATACGGCGGCGATAGAGCCAGCGGGCCACGAGCCATCCCGCGACCAGCCACGCGAGCGAGTACAGCAGCGCGCCGGCGCCGCGGCTCCCGAACGGCGCGATGACCGGCGCCAAGTGAGCGAAGTCCGACAGGAGGGCGCGGATCACGATGTAGCCCACGTAGATGGCGATCGGATTCGCACCCAGCTCCACGAGAGGTGTCACACCGCGGCGCCAGCGGCGCACGTCGATCACCCAGATCATCAGCGCGAACCACAACACCGACGTCCCCAGCGATAGCAGCGCGAACGAAGGCGACCAGACCCGCTTGTTGACCGGGACCACGAAGGCGAGGACGAGCGAGAGCGCTATGAGCCACGCACCGTGCGCGCCTACCCAGCGCCACAGCCGCTCCGCTTTTCGCTCCTTGATGCCGCGGGCGATGAACGCGCCTCCCAGGACGTTCACGGAGCTGATGATCGACTGCAGCGTTCCCTCGGTGGCGAAGTGCCCGAAGAGGAAGCCGTCGACGCGGTGAGCCGCCGTCGAAGTCATATCCCACGGGTCGCTTCCGCCGAACGCGACGTAGATTCCCCACACTCCCAACACGATCCCGGCCGTCAGCGGGATCTGAGCACGGCGCGGCGCGCGCAGGACGAGCCAGGCGATGAGGTACGCGACCGCGATGTGCTGCAACACGCCCGGGATCGTGATCGACGCGTGTTTGAACGACGACAGGCCGACACCCAGCAGGAACAGAATGCCCACGCGCCGGAACGCGTGACGCGGCTCCGCGGCTCTCCGCGACAACGTCATGGCCGCGCCGACGACGAAGAGGAACAAGGGGAAGAAGAGGTCGGCGAACCGCAGCCCGTGCCACTCGGGATGCTTGAACCCGACCCACAGGTCCTCGCGCATGAACGGGTTGCCGGCCAACAACAGGATGACTATCGCGACGCCGCGAACCGCGTCGAGCGACAGCAGGCGGCGCGGCGCGCCGGGTTTCTCCGGTGGCTGTGACCGTGCCTCCGCGGGCTCGGTCGTCGTCATCAGGCCGTGCTTCTGCCGCCGACCGTGAGCAGCTCGGAGACGGTCGCGAGCTCGAGGCCGTTGGAGCGGAAGCCGTCTAGCACCCGCGGCAGCGCCGCAAGCTCGACCTCGCGCCGTCTGCGCAATCGCTCGGCGAACTTGTAATCGCGGTTGAAAGTGCCGCGGCCGATCCCGTCGTGGAGATCGATTATGTCGCCCGGCCCGGTCTCGTCGAGCACGTGCCGCGCGATCTGGCGCGGCTCCGTCCAGCCGAGATCGCCGCGAGTCACCGACCACACGACCAGGTCCCTCTCGGTCTGCCCCAGCACCTGCACCGCCGCCTGGCTGAAGCGCCCGTAGGGCGGACGGAACACGCGGATCGGGACGCCGGCGAGGTCTTCGACGAGGCGCGTCCCCCGTTCGACCTCGCGGTAGACCTGGTCGTAGCGAAGCTCGGTGAGGTTGAGGTGGTTCCAGCCGTGTCCGCCGACCTCGTGCCCCTCCGCCACCATGCGGCGCAGCAACCGCGGGTGCGCGATGGCGTTGTGCGTCATGACCATGAAGGTCGCTCGGACATCGTGCTCCGCGAGGACATCGAGGATGCGAGGAGTGAACTCAGGGTCCGGACCGTCGTCGAAGGTGAGCGCCGCCACCGGCCGCGGTGTGTCGACCGACCAGATGATCCGCTGCTGTCCGCGGGCGGTCGGCTCGACGTCCTCCGTCACCCGCGTGCCGGCGGGCTCGACGTCGTCACCCGCGACCCGCCGCGCGACGAGACCCGCGCCTCCGGCGGCGCCCGCGCCCAATAGCCCTATGAAGTGTCTGCGATCCATACCGTGACAGCTACCCTTCCGGCCGCCGTACGTATCCCTCGCTCTGTTTCCGCCGCGGAACCGAGCCGCGGGCGAGGCCTAAGAAGAACAGGGTAACGCGGCCGCAGGAGGCCCATCGCCGAGAAAAAGGGGAGACTCCGACGGTTTCCTTTGCCACAATGGCCGGATGAGCAGCGTTCTGGCGGAGCCGAGGCTCGAGGCGTGGAAGCAGCAACTCCACGCGCTGGGGTGGTCCAGCCACATCATCGACGCCAACTGGCGTCTCGTGTGGGTCTCGGACGAGGCGAAGCAGTTCTTCGACTGCTACGACGATGAGATCCTCGGCGTAGGGCGCCACGTCGCGGAGGCGTACACGCGGGATGTGTGGCTGCGCGCCGTGCACCCCGAAACCCTGATCAACGCGTTCTTCGAGGTCATGCCGTTCGTGATCGACAACCTCCGTACGAACGGACCCGATCCCCGCTCGTTCCTTCCCGAGCAGCTCGCCGCAGTGGTCGACCAGATCGAAGCTCGGCCCATACCGGACACCTTCTCGATGTCGTTCCGGTACGTCGATCCCCGTCAGGACGGCGACGCGGAGTACGTCGTGCGCTCGCTGTACGTGCGCCTCTCCGATGAAGACGGCCGCTTCCTCGGCGTGCTCGTCATCTCGCTTCCGGCCGTGCGACCGAACCTGTTGACGCTCATGTCGCAGGGCGACCAGGACATGTACGAACGCATGGCGCGTCTCATGCAACCCGGGCCCCGTCAGGCGGCCATCCTCTTCTGCGATCTCAACGAATCGGGCCGCATCTCGCGACAGCTGCCGAGCGCCTCGTACTTCCGCCTGATCCGGCGGCTGTGGAAGGCGATCGACGGCATCGTCGCGGAACAGACCGGCATCGTCGGCAAGCACGCCGGTGACGGAGCATCCGCTTTCTTCCTCGTAGAAGATCTCGGCTCGCCGTCGGCGGCCGCGGCGGCCGCGGTGCGCGCGGCATGGCAGATCCACACCACGGCAGGAGAAGTGTTCGCAGAGACGCCGCTGGCGGGCTGCCGCATGAAGGTCGGGCTTCACTGGGGCGGCAACCTCTACATGGGACAGCTCGTGCCCGGCAGCCGCCTCGACGTCACCGCGCTCGGCGACGAGGTGAACGAGGCGTCGCGGGTGCAGGACACGGCGGAGGCGGGGCAGACGCTGGTGACGAAGAACCTCCTCGAGCACCTCACGCTCGACGACGCTGCGCTGGTGGGACTCGACCTCGAGAAGATCACCTACGACCTGCTGGCCGACCTTCCCGGCGCGACCGATAAGGCGACGCGGGACGCCGGAACGCTGGCGGTCACCGCGTTCTAGTCACCCCGTCGGCACCTCGACCGAACGCACGGTCACCGGATCCTTCACGCCTTTGAGACGAACCTCCCGCGGCTCCGACAGCGGGAAGCGAACGGTCGCGGCGTCGAGCACGTCTTGTGAGACGACCACCTCGCCGGCGGTAGCGAGCGCCCCTATCCGCGCCGCCTCGTGCACGCCCTTCCCCGCGTAGTCGCCGGCCTTCTGCGTCGCCGCGGCGGAATGGAGGCCGATCCTCACCTGCGGTGCGAAGCCGGCCTCGCGCCGGTGCTCGGCTAGGTGGCGCTGGATCTCGACCGCGCACTCGACCGCGTCGGATGGATCGTCGAAAGCGACGAAGAAACCATCCCCGACCTGTTTGACCTCTTCGCCATGATGTTCGGCGAATACCCTGCGCATCGTCTGGTCGTGCCACGCGAGGAGGTCCTCCCACGCCGCGTCGCCGAGGACCTCGACGAGGTTCGTCGAGTTCACGATGTCGGTGAACATGAAGGTCTTGGTGACGCGCGCGGCCGGCGCGCCCGACTTCGGAAGGCCCTCATGCACGTCGTCACCGAGAAGATCGAGGGCGCGCCGGAGATCGAGGACCGCCCCCAGCTTCTCGAACGTAGCGCGCGCCGCTTGCAGCTCGAGGACAGCCCCCTCCTCGTCGCCGTCGGCGCGGAGCGCCACTCCGAGCGTCATGCGGGCACGGGCCGCCTCGTACGGAAGGTCCGCGCTCTTGTAGAGACGCCAGGCGTCACGCGCCACCTGGACGGCGCGCCGCGACTCTCCCTCGGCCAGCAACACCTCGGCGTCCGCCAGCTTCGCGAACGCGATCAGCGGCCCGCTCCCGAACTCCTCTGCGATCGCGCCGGCCTCCGCGGCCGAGCTCTTGGCAAGCTCGACGTCTCCATGAGCGAGAGCGACGGTTACGAGCGGCGTCAACAAGCGGCAACGGCCGAGCTTGTCGATCGCCTCGTCGTCGAGGGCGCGGCGCAGCGACGACAGAGCCGCGTCCGTCTTTCCCTCGGCCAGGTGCAACAGGGCCAGCCCCGGCTGCGGATCCCGGCCGAGCTCGTGAGCTTGGCGGAACGCGTCGCGCGCCTCGTCGAGGTCGCCCATGCGAAGCCGGATCTCGCCGATCTCGTAGAAGCCTTCGGCCGCGAACTCGAGGTTGAAGTTCTGCAGCTCCGTTAGGGCGCGGCGCGCCTCGCTCTCGGCCTCCGACCACGACCCGCGCAACCTCATGATCTCGGCACGGTGGACGCGACAGACGCCGGGGAAACCCGAGATCGACTGGCGTTCGCACCAGCGACGCGACGCCTCCGTCCACTCACCCGCACGCTGGTAATCCGCAAGGCGCGCCGTCGACGAGATGGCGACGCAATAGATGATGCCCGAGGCGAACGGCCCGATCTCGCCGCTCACTGCGGCAACCGTCGCCTCGTCCAACAGCGCGAGCCCCTCTTCGACCTTGCCGAGCGCGACAAGCGCTTTGCCTTCGAGCAGGACTCCGAAGGCCTGCAGGTCGCGATCGCCGAAACGGGTCCCGATGTCGAGCGTGCGGCGCGCCGCCGCGAGCGTTCCTTCGTGATCGCCCATCTCGGCCGCGGAGAGCGCGTACATCACCTCGAGGTGGCCGCGCTCGGCGCAGTCACCTTCCTCCTTGAGGATCCTCTCGGCGCGACTGAACCATCCCGCCCCGACGGCATGAGCGCGCTTGCCGAAGTAGTCCTGCGCAACCGCGAGTGCCACGACCGCGGCACGACGTCGTTCCCCGGCGTCGAGATAAGCGGCATAGGCGCGCTGGCGCGCGTCGATGGCGTCGTCGAGGCGGCCGAGCCACCATGCCGACTCCGCCAGTTGCTCGAGATCGGGTGCCGTCAGCGAATCTTCTCCGTCCGCCTGCTGGAGAAGGTCATACGCCTCGCGCCAAGCGTGGCGTGCGGCCGCATCACGACCGGCCTGAAGAGGTGATTCCTCGAGGATGCTGCTCATCGGCGCCTTCCGCGAGAGCGCTCGGACGCCTCGATTGTAGGCGCCGGAGCGCCTTCGTCACAAGGTCGTTCGAGCGTCCGGCAGCTTGACGGCAAGAAGCGCGACGTCGTCGTCCGCTCCGTCCGCAGGCAGAAGGTCGGTGAGCAGCGCCTGCGTGAACGCCTCCAGCCCCGCGGACGGCCTCTGTGCCAGCCCCCGGAGACGTTCGAGCCCGGCATCGATCGCCTCGTCCCGTCGCTCGACCAGCCCGTCGGAGTAGAGGATCAGGACCGTGCCCGCGTCGAGGCGCGTCTCGTAGGCAACTCGTTCCGTGTCCGCCACCCCAAGCGGGATGGACGCCTCCGTCTCGAGGAACTCAGCGCGTCCGTCCGGAGTAACCGCTAGCGGGGGCAGATGGCCGGCGTTCACGAGCGACAATCCCCCGCTCCGAGGGTCCAGCTCGACGTAGACGACGGTGGCGATCTCGCCGGGATCGACCCGTTGAACGAAAGAGTCCAGGCGCTCGACGACTCTCGCCGGGTCGTGCTCGTGGATCGACAGGACCTTCAGGGCAACGCGGAACTGGCTCATGACCGCCGCGGCGCGCATCCCCTTGCCGACGACGTCGCCCAAGATCAGCGCCGACCGGCCGTCTTCGAAGGCGATCGTGTCGTACCAGTCGCCTCCGACCTGTGCGCCTGCGGCGCCCGGCAGATAATGCGCGCTCACCTCGAGGTCGGGAAGCTCGGGTAGGTGCTCGGGCAACAGCGCCCTCTGCAAAGTGGCCGCGATGCGATGCTCCCGCTCGTACGTCCTGACGTTCTCGATCGCAACGGACGCGACTCGGGCGAGTTGCGTCAGGACGATCTCGTCCTTCTCGTCGAACCCTCCCGTC
>DATLFS010000002.1:0-2854 GCA_035540935.1 Actinomycetota bacterium | reverse complement strand
AGAAGACGCTGCCGATGAGGGAGCGCGCGCGGATGGTCATGCCCACTCCTCAGGAGACGTGCGTTCGGCCTCCGCGGTTGTCCCGCTCGCTCATCGCGCTGCGGCGTCGCCGTGCCGGTGAACGATCTTCCACCCGCCCTCCTCGCGGCGGTAGGCATGCGTGGCGCGCAGTTCGACGGCGGCGAGAGGCGCGCCCGCGACCGCCACGCGGTAGCGCTCGAACCCGACGGAATAGGCGAGATCGCCGCCGATCTCCGCGACCTGCAGGTCGAACGTGAAGTCACATCCGTCGGAGAATCGGGCCGCGAGTTGCCGGAAGAACCCGCAGATCTCGCTGTATCCGAACCGCCACTCACCGCCGGCGCTCATGAGCGAAAGCGGCTCGTTCTCGGACCACAAGGCGATACGCGGCTCTGCATCGCCGCGTATGAGGGCCTTGTCGGCGTCGATCTGGCGGGCGAGCACGCCGGAGCGAAAATCGTCGAGCTCGCTCATCTCCGCCTCCCGCGGTTGAGTGGCTGTTGCCGCGGACTGTAGCGACTTCGATCAGGAATGTCCCGCAGACCGCCAGGCGCGGCGCGAGAGATGGCGGTCGTTCCACGCGAACGGCTTCCGCTTCGGAGACGCGTAGGTGTTGTCGCGGAACTGGATCCCCGTCGCGCCGCGGGGCGTGGCCCAATCCGCCATGCCGGTGCGCCCGCGCGGCATGCGGATCACGTTCCCGGTAACGAGTACATCGCGGAGTTCGTACGTTCCGAGGCGCCCGGCATCGCGACCGTCGTTGATCAAGAAGATCCCGGCGCGGTTGCCTTTCACCCTGTTCTCGCTGACAACCACGTCGGAGGTCGATATGACGAGGATGCCGGCAGGAACCCAGGCTCGATAGCCGGCGCCGTTGCGTTTCACCGTGTTTCGGGATATCTGCGCGCCATAACCGATCTCGGCGAAGATCCCGGGGCCGCGGTTCGCCTCGACGAGGTTGTCCTCGAGGGTGACGTTGACGTTGTCGATGTCGGCCCAGATACCGGGTCCGTTGTTGTCGTGTGAGTGGTTGCGACGAACGACGAGGTCGGTCGTGGCGACGAACTTCGTCCCGCCGGCCTCCCACACCGGGTCGAACCCGGCGGTGTTGTTGAAGGCGATCTCGTTCTCCTCGATGAGGATGCCTCGGCCTTGTCCGGAGAGACCCATCTGACCGTTGTGATGAACATGGTTCCGCCGGATCGTGCTGCCGGTCCATCCGCCGACGCCGATGCCGTGGTTGAGGCGCACCTCGTTGTTCTCGACGAGCCAGCGTTCTCCGCATTGGAGCGCTCCGACCTGAGCGCGGTTGGCGAACTTCTCGATCACGAGGTTCCGGATCGTGACGTCCGTGGCGCTCCCGACAAACGCGGCGCGCGTCAGCGAGAGCTCCACGCGGCGCCCGGCGGGATCGGCTCCAAGCCACACATGAGCACCGTCCGCGTAGAACTCGCCTGCGGTGAGCGACCGCGGCGATGCGGCGCGCCGCAGGGGCTGATCGTCGACGTAGACCGTCTCGGCGTGGCGGCAGAGATCGCCGACGTGCGGGAGACAGGTGCCGGCAGGAGTCAAGGGGGCGTATGCCCGTGCTACTCGCCACGTGCTGCCGAAAGCCTCGAAGCCGGTGAGCGGCACGGCGCCCGACAGGACCGCTCCGGGTCGCCCCGTGAACGTCTGGCCTTGCTTCGGCCTGACGGGCTCGGACAGCCTGTGGACCCCGGGTGAGAAGCAGATCTCGGCGCCCGGCAGCGCGGCGGCGACGACCAGTTCCACCGGTGTCCCAGGCAGGACCTCGACGCAGAGCAGGGTCGCGTTGGCGGGGGCCGCAACGCGGAGGAGCCCGAGCAGGATGAGCAGGACGACGATACGCGAGCGCATGAAGGAGGTGTCGTCGACGGTTTGCGGCGCTGAAGCGATGAACGGGCAACGCGCCGAAAGTACGTACTAACTCGTTACGATCAGGACCCGACGAAAGACCCATGAACCCACTCATAGCGGCCCCACGCGTACGATCGCTCCGTGAGCCGGGTTGCTGTGCGACACAGGGCGCTCGTCGCGTTCGTGGCGGCGGTCGGCGTGGCCGCATATCTCATCGTGGTCGAGTTGGGGATCAGCGCCGGACGCATCCACCACGGCGTTCGTGTGGGAGATGTCGACGTCGGTGGTCTGACGGAGAGCGAGGCGGTGGATCGGCTGCGGGAGGTCGGCGCGAAGATGCGCTCCGAGCCGGTCGTCTTCAGCGCGGAAGGGCTGATCTTCGCGTTCATTCCCCGCGAGTTCGGCTGGCTGCCGCTGGAGCGCGTGGCGGCGCGCAGAGCGAGCGACGTCGGTCGAGCCGGTGGTCTTCACGTGGCCGCGGCCGACCGTGTGCGGGCGTGGATGTCCGGCGTGACGATCCGGTGGCCCGACCGCCTGAACAATCGACGGGTCGGGACACGGCTCCGTGCGCTTGAGCGGCAGGCGGAGGCGCTGGGCTACGACCTCGACCGCCCGGAGATGCGCCGGCGCATCAAGAGGGCGATCTGGTCCTGGCCGCGCGAGCCCTTCTACGACATCCCGGTCGAGCGACGTTGAGGCGCCTTACGTCGGCTGCGGCGTGGGCTCCGGCTCGGGCGAAGGCTCCGGCTCGGGCGAAGGCTCCGGTGAGGGCTCCGGCTCCGGTTCGGGCTCACTGCGGGACGCCTTCCGCTCCTCTCGTTCCTCCGCTTTCTTCTCCTGCGCGGTGGGAGTAGACGTGGGCGTCGGAGCGGCCTCCGGAGCCTCCGGCGTAGCGACGGGCGCGGGAGCCGCCGACGGTGTCGGTGTCGGTGTGGCCGAGGCCCTCGGCCGGGCG
>DATLFS010000001.1:0-2731 GCA_035540935.1 Actinomycetota bacterium | reverse complement strand
CGCGGCTGACGGCGGGATCTTCGCCTACGGAGACGCCGTCTTCTTCGGGTCGATGGGCGGCACCGACCTACGCCAGCCCGTCGTCGGCATGGCCGCATCACCGACCGGCAAGGGGTACTGGCTCGCAGCGCGTGACGGCGGCGTCTTCGCCTTCGGTGACGCGACCTTCGCCGGTTCCGCCGGGGGGCGTCGCATGAACGAGCCGATCGTCGGCATGGCCTCGTCGCCCACCGGCAAGGGCTACTGGCTCGTCGCCCGCGACGGTGGTGTCTTCACCTACGGCGACGCCGCGTTCCACGGGTCCCTCGCCGGTCAGGGGGGCGCGCCCGTCGTCGACGTGAGCGCCACTCCGGACGGCGACGGCAGCTGGGTCGCCACGGGCGGCCGCTTCCTCGGCAACTTCGAGGTCACCTGCTACGCCCTGCGTGGCCGGACGGCGTCGGGTCTTCCGGTGAGCCGCGAGCGCATAGCGGTCGATCCCCGGGTCATCCCGATGGGCTCCGAGGTCTTTATCGGCGGCGAAGGCAGCCGCATCGCCGCCGACACCGGCGGCAACATCAAGGGACGCCGCATCGACATCTGGCGCCCGAGCTCGGCCGAGTGCCGAGAGTTCGGCCGCAAGACCATGCCGGTGTACGCCCCGCAGTAACGCCTGCACTCGCCGCAGTACTTGCCGACTCGGAGGAAATTCTCCGGAACCCATCCGGAGAATTTCCTCCAGATCGTCAGATGTTGGGGTGGTGCACAGGTAGCCCTGTTGGGGGGTTCGCCTACAAAGCGGCGCTGAGCAGCCGATAGTTGAATTCGTGGCGATCCTCCGGCAGACCCAGGTGGCGAAGCGTGCACGTGGCCCTCGCCTGGGCGAGATGCTCATCGCGAAGGGCATCATCTCCGACGAGCAGCTCGAAGAGGCACTGCGCGAGCAGCAGGTGACGGCCGAGCGTCTCGGCACCATCCTCGTCACCCGCGGCTACGTCGACGAGGTCGACCTCGTCCGCACGCTCGCCGAGCACTTCGGCCTCGAGTTCATCGACCTCGAAGAACGTCCGATCGACCCGAGCGCCGTGCAGCTGGTCAAGGAGTCGTTCGCTCGGTACCACCAGCTGCTCCCGGTCGGCTGGGAGAACGACCGACTCCTCGTGGCGATGGTCAACCCGACGAACGTCTTCTCCCTCGACGACCTCCGCAGCGTCACCGGCGAAGACATCCGCGCGCTCATGGCCGAGCCGAACCAGCTCATGCGGGCGATCGACCGCGTGTGGGGCGCGGCCGAGAGCGACGAAGCGATCCTCCGCATCGAGGAGGAGATCGGCACCGAGGACATCAACGAGGCGCTCGCGTCGGCCCAGGCCGAGGACGCCCCCGTCATCCAGTTCGTCAACCAGCTGATCACCCGCGCGGTGAACGAGCGCGCCTCCGACATCCACCTCGATCCACTCGAGCGCGAGATGAAGGTCCGGTTCCGCATCGACGGCGTCCTCCACGAGGTCATGACCGTCCCTCGCGCGGCGCAGGCCGCCGTCACCAGCCGCGTGAAGATCATGGCGGAGATCAACATCGCCGAGCGCCGCATCCCGCAAGACGGTCGCATCGCGCTGTCGGTGAACGGTCGGTCCGTGTCGCTTCGTGTCGCGACCCTTCCGACGGCCTACGGCGAGGCGATCGTCATCCGGGTCCTCGAGGAGTCCGAGGGCATGCGGAACCTCAGCGAGATCGGGATGTCGGTTGCCGCCCTGAAGGTCTTCGAGGCCGCCATCCGGCGCCCGTGGGGCTCGATCGTCGTCACCGGCCCGACCGGATCCGGCAAGTCGACGACGATGTACGCGGCGCTCCAGGAGCTCAACAGCCCCACCCGCAACATCATCACGATCGAAGATCCGATCGAGTACCGCCTGGCCGGCGTGAAGCAGATGCAGGTCAACCGCAAGGCCGGTCTCACGTTCGCCAGCGCGCTGCGGGCGATCCTGCGCTCCGACCCCGACATCGTGATGGTCGGCGAGATGCGCGACGTCGAGACGGCGAAGATCGCGATGGAGGCTGCGCTCACCGGTCACCTCGTGATCACGTCGCTCCACACGAACGACGCCGCGTCGACGCCGGTGCGCCTGCTCGACATGGGCATCGAGCCGTTCATGGTCACCTCTGCGATGTCGGCGATCGTCGCCCAGCGCCTCTGCCGCCGCCTGTGCGAGCGCTGCAAGCAGCCCTTCGATCCGGGGGCCGACGAGGCGCTCGAAGACGTCCTCCCCGAGTGGGTGTTCAAGCAGAAGGGCAACACGTTCTTCAAGGCCGTCGGGTGCAACGCGTGCTCGAAGACCGGCTATCTCGGCCGGATGGGCATCCACGAGGTCATGGAGATGACCGAGGAGATCGACCAGTTGCTCGTCGCGAAGGCCACGCCCCGCGAGCTGCAGGAACTGGCGATCGAGCAGGGCATGGTCCCGCTGCGCGAAGACGCTCTGCGGAAGGCCGCCAACGGCGAGACGTCGATCGACGAGGTCCTCCGGGCCATCGCGTAGCCGGCGCGGTAGATCCGGCATCATCAAAGGGTGCATTCGGCCGGCGCGGACGACGATCAGCTGGAGTTCTGGGGCGACGACGTCCTGCCCCGGCCCGCGCCTGCCGCTCGCGCGCCGTCGGTCGAGGAGCGGCTCCGGGAACGGGAAGAAGCCGTCGCACGCCGCGAGGCCGCGATCCGCCAGCTCGAGGGTGAGACCGGCCAGGCCCTGAT